>CAZYRM010000060.1:0-33916 GCA_964649705.1 uncultured Planctomycetia bacterium | reverse complement strand
TGGCGATCGGGATCCTGGAGTCGTGCGTGGAGCGGTGCGTCCGCTACGCGAGGACCCGGGTCCAGTTCGGCAGGCCGATCGGCTCGTTCCAGGCGGTGCAGTTCAAGATCGCCCGCATGTACGCCGACATCGCGCTGATGACGGCGATGCTGCACGAGGTCCTCACGGGCATGGAGGCGGGCCTCGACGTGCGCAAGGAGATCGCGGCGGGCAAGGTGTTCGCGGGCGAGGCGGCGGTCCGCGGGTCGCTGGAGGCGATCCAGGTCTTCGGCGGCTACGGCTACATCGAGGAGTCGGAGGTCGAGCGCGCGCTCCGCGACGCCAAACTCCTCGAGATCGGAGCGGGTACCACGGAGGTCCAGCTCCTCATCATCGCCAGGTCCCTCCTCGGCGACGTCGTGACGTAGGGCGCGGACCGTCGTTGTCCTCCACAGGTCGATGGCGTAGAATGCCCCCGTTCGTGACACGGAGCCCTGGGTCGTGAGGGCGGTTCGGATGCGAAACGGCAGTCTTGCGCACCGCAGCGGCGGGGAGATTCTCTATCCCGAATCGGACGGGAAGCCGATGGCGGAGACGGACGATCATCGATTCCAGTCGAATTACCTGATCGAGGCAATCGAGACACAGTTCGCTCGCCGTGGGCGCGTCTACGTCGCTGGCAACAACCTCGTCTACTACCGCGAGGGCGATCCGAGGCAGCGAGTGAGTCCGGATGTGTACGTCGTGAAGGGCGTGCCCAAGGACCGTCGTCGCGTCTACAAGCTCTGGGAAGAGAAGAAGACACCCTGCGTCGTCATCGAGGTGTCAAGCAGGGGAACGAGGCGAGAAGATCTGGTCACGAAGTTCCGCCTCTATCGGGACGTGCTGCGCGTGAAGGAGTACTACGTCTACGACCTTCTACGCGAGTACCTGCCTGGGCGGATGAAGGCGTGGACTCTCGTCCGCGGCACCTACGTCGAGCAGCCGATCCAAGGGGACCGGATCCTCAGTCGCGAACTCGGGCTGCACCTGGTTGACACCGGCCTGATGCTCCGTCTGGCGGACCCTCGCACAGGGGAGCAGCTGCGGACGTTTGCCGAGTCCGAGGCTGCGCTGAAGCGCGAAACCGCCGAGAGAAAGCGCGCCGAGTCGGAGCGCGAGGCGCTCCGGGCAGAACTCGACCGCCTTCGTCGCTCCCGATAGGGAGCCTCCCGCGCTCACAACAAACCTGCCGCCAGAAAACCCCTCGCGGATGACAACTACTTGTCCGGAGGGGCCTCTTTCACTCGCTGGGCGTGTCGACAGGCGTACTTCACCGTGTGGTATCGCGTCCCGAGACGCTCGTTCAAGGCGTCCCGCACGGCATGGTAGAGCGAATTCCAGGGAACACCCTCCGGAAACTCACCGAGGCCGAGCTCCGCCAGTGACTCCGTGACAGAGGCGCCGGGCGACCCTCTCAGAGCCTCCACGCATTCCCCGGCCAAGCCGGGTTCGAAATACCGGCCCGACCTGGCGGTGTCCGACCTCAGGACGGCGATGAGTCGATCCACGAGCGATCCACAGTCATACCGCGCGAGAGATCGGAGGGCCTGCTCCCGCTGTACTACCGGCGCCTTCGGGTCCTCGGCCAATCGCATGAGCGACTCTCGCGACTTTGCGGCTTCCTCGCCAGTGTCTGCGATCGTGCCCTCCCCCCCGGCTCGAAGACCCTTGGTCCGCTCGCTCCCACTCCACGAGGACCATGTCTCGAGTGCCTCTCGTAGCGCCAACACAAGCCCCTCGGGCTGGTCCTCCTGGCGCAGGAGGGATTCCATCGCGGCGCGGCACTTCGTCCCGTGTGTCGCAAGCGAGAGCATCGAATGCGCCAGGAACGGAACTCGATCGTCCTGATCGTTGAGCATCGACGCGAGGATGGGAATCACGTCGACGTCGTCGCGCAGCGTCAAGACGTAGGCAGCGCGAATCCGTCGAGCGTCCAGGCCGCTCTCCCGCCGCGCACTTGCGAGGAGGATGGGCTCGATCTCCGGGCCCGCCGCCAGCAATGCGTCGAGGGCCTCTGCACCCTCCGTTTCGGGATCAGGGGCTGGAGGTCTTCCTCCGTCGGTAGTAGGCGCGGGACTTGACGCGGTCGCGGCACGTCTTCTTGCACCAGCGCCGCCGCCGCCCCCGGGAGACGTCGAGGAAGAGCCAGTCGCACTCGTCGCACTTCCGAAGGCTCCGTCCGCGGGGAGACGTCAGGAGATCCGCGGCGGCCCGGGCGACCGGCCCCGCGACGGCGTCCTCGCCGACCTCCGGGGTCCAGGCCCATCGCCCGCGCGCGGGGCTGTCGAGACGGCGGACTCGCGCCGAGCGGGCGAGCGCCGTGTTCAGGCGGGCGACGTCGCCGCCGGCCGGGGCCGTCCCGTCGAGCGTGCTCCGGAAGATGCGGTAGATCGCCTCGCGGAGGAACAGCAGGCGGCGCAGCGGGGCCGAGGCTCTTTCCGCGTTCACGGCCGGAGGCGGGAGGCCGACCCTCCGGCACCACACGACCACGTCGCGCCAGGCATGGAGGCGCTCACGAGGCGCTCCGCTCCGTCGGGCGCCGGTCGTGTTGACGAAGTCGAGGCTCAGATCGCCCCCGATCAGGGAGATCCGGTCGATGGGAGGCACCTTCGCGACGGCCATGATATCACCACTAAAATACAGTTGAACGGTGAGACACCTTCACGGTAGGATGTCACCGTATGAGCCTATTGTAACGGTGATATCGGAGGTGACAAGCCCCATGCTCGTGATCAAGCTCCTCGTCGTTCCGCTCGGCATCGTGTTCGTCACGCTCGCCGGCCGGAAGTGGGGGCCCTCCGTCGGGGGGCTCCTCGTCAGCCTGCCCTACACCTCGGCCCCGGTCGTGCTGTTCCTCGCCCTGGAGCAGGGGACGCCGTTCGCGGCGGACGCCGCACGGAGTGCCCTCCTCGGCTTCGCGTCCCTCGCGGCGTTCTGCGGCGCGTATGCCGCGGCGGCCCGCCGATGGGGGCCGGCGCGGTCGACCGCCGTCGGATGGGGGGCCTATGTCCTGGCGGCGGCGGCGTTGCGGCTGTTCCCGGGCGGGACCGTCTCGGCCCTCCTTGTGGCGGTGGTCAGCCTGGCCGCTGCCGTCCGGCTCATCCCCAATGGCGGCTGCGCGTCCCGCGCCTCGCGGACCCCCCGGTGGGACCTTCCCCTGCGCGTGGCGGTCGCGCTCTCCATGGTCGTGGGGCTGACCGCGATCGCGGGGCAGGTCGGTCCGCGGTGGAGCGGGCTCCTGACCCCCTTCCCGTCCTACGTAACGGTCATGACCGTGTTCGTCCACGGAACCGAGGGGGCGGTCGCCGTCCGCCGGTTCCTGCGCAGCGTCGCCTCGGGGCTCGTGAGCGTCTCGGCGGGATTCGCCCTCCTGTCGAGTCTCCTCGTCCCCGCCGGCGTGGCCGGCGCCTTCGCCGCGAGCCTGGCGGCCATCGCCGTCCTCCACGCCGCACTTCTCCGAGCACCGCGCGCGATCGAGGAGCCGACGTGCGTCCGAGAGGAGTCCTGTGCGTAGACCCGCGTTCTTGACCCTGTCCGGCGGCGCGCGTACGCTGACCGGCGATGAAACGACGTCGGGCCCTTCTCTTCCTCGGCGGCCTCCTGGCCGTCCTCGCGACTGCCGCGGCGCTTCTCAGGCGCGACCTCGATGCGGCGTACTACGTGCACCGACTGCACCATGCGAAGGAGTGGCGGGATCGCGCGAATGCGGCGCTCGAACTGGCGCGGTTGAAGGTCCCACGCACGGCCTCCGACCTGGTGAGGCGCCTCAAGGACCCCTCCCGCGAGGTGAGGAAGAACTGCGAGTGGGCCCTCGCCGAGGTCACCGGCTGGCCGTGGGGGATCGACAAGGGCCCCGCGCCGGAGTGGTGGAACAAGCACGGAAAGGACTTCGTCGCGGGACGCGACGTACCGCCGCTGCCGCGGGTCTCGCTTCCGGAGGCGACCACCGATGGGGGCTATCTCGAGGTCTCCGCGCGTCTCGCCGAAGACCGCGTCTATCGCCTCGGCCCGACCGACGACATGATGACCGTGGTGGTGACGTTCAAGAACAGGACTCGTCAGACGCTCACCGTCCTCCACCCGCCGTGGGAGGCCTACGAGGCGTACCGGTACGCAGCGGACGGGACGAAGACACCCGTCGACGTACGCTTGGCGCCCCCGTCGTCGATCCTGTTCGAGGTCAAGCGAACGGGTCGAAGGCTGTCGGGGTCGATAGACACGCCGACGTGGGAGTTCTCCGTCCTGCCCGACGAGATCCCGCCCGGAGAATCCGTCGAGATGTCGTATCCGTTCGTCGTCTCGCGCGAGGGGCAGGGCATCCTGTTCCAGAGCTACACGTTCGATGTCCGCGTGAACGACGCCGTGCTCGGGACCACCGAGGGGCTCGTCACCGAGCGTCGTCGGGCGCCGACGCTACGCGCGTACGCCTGGGCGGGCGGCAAGGAGGTCCTGGAGCAGCTCGGAGTGGCTACCCAGGAGGTGGCCCAGTCCGGCCGCGAAATCCGGGGGGTCATCTGGGGTGCCCTGTCGGGCTGTGGCAATCCAGGGACGCTCGCCGAACCCTGTACCGCCGCAGGGTGGACGTCCCTGCTTCCGGTGGGGACGCTTGCCTGGTCGAAGGCGACCGGCTGGTGCAGAGTCGAGCTCGATGCGCACCCCGAGGGGCAGGTGCTGTACTGCTTGCCGAGCGCCGGCAAGCCGCAAGAGGACTGGATCTTCGTCGTGAAAGGGCCGTAAGCATGGACAGCCAGGAGGTCTTCGGCGACTCGATCCTCGTCTCGGACGAGCGGCTCGAGTCGTACGTCTGGGAGGCCATCGAGAGGCTCCCGGAGGACGTCGTCGAGGAGTTCTCCGACGCCCAGGCGGCGATGATGATCACCGACAGTCAACCCGGTCCGGTCCTGAATCTCTTCGTCGAGGCCCCGGGAAGCTCCCCGGTCCCCGTGACGATCCACGTCCTCCAGCCCGAGATGCACGGCATGTCGCGCGACGCCGCGCTCGGCGCGGTGGCCCTCTTCCTCGCGGAGGACATGATCGGCTTCCGGAAGCTCTACGCGGCGGGGGAGCTGGAGGGCCCCACGGACCGCGGCGAGGTGGACGGCCACCAGGCCGGCCACGCCCTCGCCTGCGAGTGGGGCTTCGAGCGCGAGATCGAGGCGCTGCGCGCCTGGACCGACCGCGGTCCCCAAAACGCTTGACCCGCGGCGCGCCGGACCGCATCGTGCCGTCCCTTTGTCCGCACGACCGGAGCGACGCCTCGTGAAACGACTGCTGTGGGTCCTGCCCGTCGGCCTCCTGGCCGCCGCCCTGGGGCTCGCGCTCTGGCCGCACAGGCCTGCGTCCGCCCCGCCGGGCGGCACGCCGCAGCGAGTTGTCTGCCTCGCCCCGGTCTACACCGAGATCGTCTTCGCGCTCGGCGCGGGAGACCGCCTCGTCGGTCGCTCGCAGTGGTGCAATTTCCCCCCCGAGGCGGACCGGCTCCCCGTCGTCGGCGGGATGGGCCAGCCCAACCTCGAGCAGCTCGTCGCGTTGCGGCCCGACCTGATCCTGGCCCCCGCCCTCGGGAAGTCGGACAACTACGAGAAGCTCCGCCGCCTCGGGCTCCGCGTCGAAGAAATGGAGCCAGGGACGTTTGCCGATGCCCTCGCGGGGATCCGCCGAATCGGCGGCTGGCTCGGCGATCAGGCCGCCGCCGAGGCGATCGTCGCCAGGATCGAGTCCGACCGCGATGCGCTCGCCAGAAAGCTCTCCGGCAGCCCGCGCGTCCGCTGCGCCCTCGTGGTCGGCCACGAGCCCCTCTTCGTCTCCGGCGCCGGGACGTTTCTGGACGACCTCCTCGTGCTGGCGAACGCCGAAAACGCCTGCGGAAACGTCCGTGGCTGGGCGCGCTACGGCCTGGAGGACTTCCTCGCGCGGAATCCCGAGGTCATCCTCGACAGCACGATGGGCAACGAGCGTGAGGCCGACGACAAGGTGGTGGCCTTCTGGAGCCGCTGGACGGATCTCGCGGCGGTGAAGGGGGGCCGCGTCCACGCGATCGACCCCGACCTGACGAACCGCCCGGGGCCGAGGATCGTGCTGGCGCTCGAGCACCTCGCGCGGCACCTCCACCCGGACGCCTTCGCGCGCGGTGCGGAGGGGGGGAGATGACACGGCCCCTGACGGCCCGCCGCTGGGCGTGGACGATCGGCGCCCTCGCGCTGGTCGCGCTCTGCGTCTCGATCCTCGGGGTCTCCATCGGATCGCAGGGCGTCGCGTCGCGGTTCCTTAGGGGCGAGACGACGCAGGTCGACTGGACGATCCTCCACATCCGCCTCGTGCGCGTGCTCGTGGGCCTGCTCGCGGGAGGCGCGCTGGCCACGGCTGGCTGCGTCTTGCAGGCCCTCTTCCGCAACCCGCTCGCCGACCCGTTCGTCCTCGGGACTAGCGGCGGGGCCGCCTTCGGAGCCGTCGTCGGGATCGTCCTCCTGGAGGACGCCGGCGCGACGTGGGCATGGGTGGAGACGCTCCGCCAGAGCCAGATCGTCTGCATCCCCGTGTTGGCCTTCCTCGGGTCGCTCCTCTCGGTGGCGGTCGTGTCCGCGGGAGCGGCGGGGAGGGGGGCGCTCCCGACGCAGTCTCTCCTCCTGATCGGCGTGATCGCCAACTACGTCTTCACCGCGCTTGTCCTCTTCCTCACGGTGATGGCGGACCCGAACAAGCTCCCGAGGGTCGAGGCGTGGCTGCTGGGCGACCTGAGCGGCGGGAGGTTCCTGGTGACGGGCGCCGCGGCGCTACTCGCGGTCTCGGTCGCGATCTGCGTGGTGCTCACCTTCTGGCTCGCGCGCCCGCTCGACGCGCTGACGCTCGGCGACGAGCAGGCCCGCGCGCTCGGCGTCCCCGTGGGGCGCGTGCGTTGGTCGGCCTTCCTGCTCTCCTCGCTCGCGACAGCCATTGCGGTCTCGATCGCGGGGGTCATCGGGTTCGTGGGGCTTCTCCTTCCGCACGGGTTCCGCCGCCTCTTCGGGGCCGATCATCGCCTCCTCGTGCCTGCCTGCTTCCTCGGGGGAGGCACGCTCCTCGTGCTCTGCGACATCCCCGCGCGGACGCTCTTCGACCAGGAGCTGCCCGTGGGAGTCGTCACGGCGATCCTGGGCGGGCCGCTCTTCTTCCTCATCCTGAGGAGGAGGTCGCCATGACGCGGATCGCCGCCAACGATGTCGCCTATTCGTACGGTTCGGGCGCCTCGGCGCTCGACGGCGTGTCGATCTCCGTGGAGCCCGGCCGCGTGCTCGCCATCGTCGGCCCGAACGGCGCGGGGAAATCGACGCTCCTGCGCGTGCTCGCCGGGCTTCTGCGTCCGTCTCGCGGCGAGGTGAAGCTCGACGATCGGCCGCTTTACTCCATCCCGGGGCGGGACCGCGCCCGCGCGCTGGCCTTCCTGGCGCAGGAGAGCGCGTGCGCCTTCCCGTACACGGTCCGCGAGGTGGTCCTCATGGGGAGGCTGCCTCACGTGGGGACCTTCCAGTTCGAGTCGGAGGCGGACCGCAACGCCGCGGCGACCGCGATCCGCGAGACGGGGCTTGACCCCCTCGCCGACCGCCGCGTGGACGCCCTCTCGGCGGGGGAGCGGCAGCGCGTCTTCCTCGCGATGGCGCTCGCGCAGGAGCCGGGCGTGCTGCTCCTGGACGAGCCGACCGTCTACCTCGACGTGCGCCACCAGGTGGAGACCGTCCGCCTGCTCCGGGCCCTCGCGCGGGACCGCGGCCTCGCGATCGGCGTGGTGACGCACGACCTGGGGCTTGCGTCGCGGTTCGCGGACGACGTGGCGCTGGTGGCGGAGGGGCGTCTCGCGGGGCGCGGCGCCCCCGCGGAGGTGATGAGGGCCGAGACGCTGTCTGCGTGCTACGGGACGGCGATTGCGGTGGTGCCCCTGCCTGACGGGGGCCTGGCGGTCGTCCCCTCTACTTCTTCTTCGTGATGCGGCCCTGGATCTTCAGCTTCTTGAACCGGTCCAGGCACTGCTCGGCCTCTTCCTTCGAGACGTCCTTTACGACCGGGATCACCATCCGGGCCGCCAGGTCCTTCGCCTCGCCCATGGAGACGCCGCGGATCTCGCAGATCATCTTCGCGGCCTGCATCTGCTTGTCGGGGGTCGGGATGCGGGAGAGGAACACGCTGTAGGCGATCTCGCCCCCGTCCTCCTCGTCGTCCCCGCCCTTCTTCGCGGGCTTCTTTTCGGGCGGCTTCTTCGCCTCGGGCTTCGGCGGCGGCGGCGGCGCCTTCTTCTCCGGCGGCTTCTTCAGGGACGGGGCGGGCTTCTTCGGCGCCTCGTCGAGGTCGATCATCTCGAGGTCGTTCGACGCCTCCGCAATCTCCTCGACCTCCTCGATCGGCTCCGAATCGGAGAGCTCCTGGATTTCCTCGATCTCCTCGACCTCCTCCGATTCCTCCAACGGCTCGGAGATCTCCTGGACCTCCTCGATCTCGTCCACGACCTCCAGGGGCTCCGAGATCTCCTGGATCTCCTCGATCTCCTCCACCACTTCGACCTTCTTCGCGGCGGCCTTGGCCGGCGCGGGCTTGGGCGGAGGCGGCGCAGCCTTCTTCTCCTCCTTCGGCGGGGCCGGCTTCGGCGCGGGAGCCGGCGTCGTCGTCGGCGTCGACTTCACCTCCTCGCGCTTCGTGATCACCGGCTTCCCGATCGGACGGATGACGAACGCCTCCCCGCACCCGGGGCAGACGAACGCGTGCTGCTGCCACTCGAACGTCACGCTGGGGAGGAGCTCGCCGCCTCCGGACTGGGCGAAGCCGGGCTTCGTCGGCCAGTTCACCGAGGGGAGGGAGTCCGCGGGCCTCGGCGTGATGCGGAACTCCACGCCGCGCTTCGATAGCTCGAGGAGCTTCGGCTTGAGCGCGCGGATCTCCGGCTTCGCGAGGTCGCGGAAGAGGACGACCGGCGCCGTCGAGAGGACCTGCTTCGCGGCGTCCGCGTGAAGGTGGAGGGCCTCGCCGAGGGCCGTGGCGGTGTCGCCCAGCCCCTCCTGAGGGACCTCGACCAGCACGACGCTGAAGTGGGCCTCCGATTTCTGGCTATCGGCCTTTCCCATCACCGCTCTCCTCGGGGTTCTGACGGAAGGGGGGTTTTAAGCACCGGGGCCGTGGCGCGTCAACACTTTACGAGAGCCACCCCGCCTTGCGGTACCAGGCGATCGTCTCGCGGAAGCCGTCCACGAGCGGCGTGCGGCAGCGGAAGCCCAGGTCGCGCTCGGCGAGGCCCGGATCGCAGACCCAGGAGGGCTGGCAGACCTCCCCGGCCTTGTCGCGGTTGAAGAGGCTGTGCTTCCCGAGCAGCCTCGAGACGTCCTCGGCGACGGAGGCCGCGGCCCGCACGACGATGTCGGGGATGCGGACGTTGAACGCCCCGTGCCCGAGCGCCCGCTTCGCCGCGTCGCCAAGTTCCTCCCACGTGTAGGGCCGATCGTTGCACACGAAGTAGGTCCCTCCGACCGCCTGGGGGTGGCCCGAGGCGACGAGGAGACCTTCGACCAGGTCCCGGATGTACACGATGGAGAGGCTCTTCCCGCGTCCGACGAAGAGCTGCATCCACCAGTCGATCAGCTTGATGTACGGCAGGACCGCCGTGTCGCGCGCCCCGAAGACGACGGGCGGGCGGACGATCGTGACGGGCAGGCGGTCCCGGTAGGTCGCGGCAATCCGCTCCGCCTCCGCCTTGCTCCGTCCGTAGGCGGAGACGGGCTGGGGCGGGCGGTCCTCGGTCACCGGGACGCCGTCCACCGACGGCCCCGCGGCGGCCTGGCTCGTGACCACGACCACGCGGCGGACGCCGGGGGCCTTCTCGACGCAGGCCTCGAGGACGTTCCGCGTCCCCTCCGCGTTCGCCCGCATGAACCCCGCCTCGTCGGAGGCGATGAGGCCGGCGACGTGGTGGACCACGTCGACCCCCTCGACCGCCGCCCGGCAGGCCGCGGGGTCCTCGATCGAGCCCTCCGCGAGCTCGACGTCGAGCCCCTCCAGCCACCGGAGGGCCTTCCGCGAGCGGACCAGGCAGCGAACGCGGTCCCCTCGCGCGAGGAGGGCCTCAACCAGATGGCTTCCGATGAAGCCGGTTCCACCGGTAACGAGCGTGAACATCAGGCGGTACCTATAGCGCCACAAGGCTCAAGACTCAATGAGCAAGTGTCAAGAAAGGCTCAAGTCGGAAGCTCAAAGGGAGGGGTTTGGATGGTGCCCCGGATTCGTCCCCTGGCCACTTGAGACTCAGTTGATACTTGCTCATTGACAGGTGAGACTTCCGATGATACATAGCTCCGACTTTGGGATACGGTCTCTTCGCACCGGAAGGGGTCCGAGCCGCCCTAGGACCGCTGCGAAGAGGAGGGTGTCGATGGACCTGTTCGACAAGATAGGCTCCTTCCAACGCGCGAAGGAGCTCCAGGCGGCCGGGCTCTATCCCTATTTCCGCCCGATCCAATCCGCCACCGGACCCGAGGTCACCATCGATGGCCGCCGGGTCATCATGATCGGCTCGAACAACTACCTCGGCCTCACCCAGCACCCCAAGGTCATGGAGGCCGCGGTCCGCGCCGTCGAGAAGTACGGAAGCGGGTGTACTGGCTCGCGCTTCCTCAATGGCACCATCGAGTTGCATCAGGAGCTGGAGGAGCGCCTCGCGCGGTTCACGGGGAAGGGCGCCGCGCTCCTCTTCAGCACGGGCTTCCAGACGAACCTCGGCGTCATCTCCTCGATCGTCGGGAAGGACGACATCATCCTCTCCGATCGAGGCAACCACGCGAGCATCGTCGACGGCTGCCGGCTGTCGTTCGGCAAGACGCTCAAGTACCGCCACGGCGACATGGAAGAGCTGGAGAACCTCCTCCAGCAGAACGCGGGGAAGCGCGGCGTCCTCATCGTGACGGACGGCGTCTTCAGCATGGAGGGGGACCTCGCCGACCTCCCGCGCATCGTCGAGCTGAAGAGGAAGTACGGCGCGCGCCTCATGGTCGACGACGCGCACGGCGTCGGCGTGATGGGCGAGAACGGGCGCGGCACGGCCGAACACTTCGGCGTGCAGGACGAGGTCGACCTCCTGATGGGGACGTTCTCGAAGTCGTTCGCGTCGCTCGGCGGATTCATCGCGGGGGACGAGGACGTCCTCCACTACATCCAGCACACCTCGCGCGAGCTGATCTTCAGCGCCAGCATGCCCCCGTCCGCGGTCGCGGTCGCGCTGGCGGCGCTCGACATCATCGAGGGCGAGCCGGAGCGGCGCGCCACGCTGTGGCGGAACGTCCGGAAGATGAAGGAGGCCTTCGTCGGCCTCGGCCTCGAGATCGGCGGGACGGAGTCGAGCGTGATCCCGTTCGTCGTGGGAGACGACCTCAAGGTCTTCCAGCTCTGGCGGGTCCTCTTCGACGCGGGGGTCTTCACGAACCCCGTCGTGGCGCCCGCGGTCGAGCCCGGCTGCGGACTCCTGCGCACAAGCTACATGGCGACGCATACGGTCGAGCTCCTCGACCGGGTGATCGAGATCGTCTCCCGCGTGGGCCGCGAGGCGGGGCTGGTCAAGCCCGAGCCCGCGAAGGCCCCCGTCGCGCGGTAGATGGAGATCCGCGCCGTCACCTCCCGGGCCGATCGGAAGGCCTTCATCCGGTTCCCGTGGTCGATCTACGCCTGGGACCGGAACTGGGTCCCGCCGCTCCTCCTGGACCAGGAGACGCTCCTCGACACGGCGAAGAACCCCTTCTTCCAGCACGCCGAGATGGAGATGTACCTCGCGTGGAGCGAGGGCGTGCCGATCGGGAGGATCGCGGCGATCCTCGATCGCTCCCACAACGAGTTCCACGGCGAGAGGACGCTCCACTTCGGCTTCTTCGAGTGCGTGGACGACGTCGCGGTGGCGCGGGCGCTCCTCGATCGCGCGAAGGAGATGGGGCGCGCGAGGGGGATGACGACGATCCGCGGTCCCGTGAACCCGTCGACCAACGAGACGTGCGGCATGCTGATCGAGGGGTTCGACTCGCCTCCCGTGATCATGATGACCTACAACCCGCGCTACTACCTGTCCCTCATGGAGCGAGCGGGGCTGGCGAAGGCGAAGGACCTGTACGCCTGGTACTGCGACCACGACATCGTGAAGCTGGACCAGCTCCGCCGCGTGACGGCGAGGGTCAAGGAGCGGCACAAGGTGACCTTCCGCAGCCTGGACCTCTCGCGCTTCGACGAGGAGGTGGGCCTCGTCCACGGGATCTACAACCGCGCGTGGGAGAGGAACTGGGGGTTCGTCCCGATGACGGAGGCGGAGTTCCGCCACATGGGGAAGAACCTGAAGCCGGTGATCGTCCCGGAGCTCGCCTTCGTCGCGGAGTCGGACGGGAAGCCGGCGGGGTTCATCCTCGGGCTCCCGGACCTGAACCTCGCGATCCGTCACGCGAACGGGCGGCTCTTCCCGTTCGGCCTGCTGAAGATCCTCTGGCACGCGAGGAAGATCCGCACCTGCCGCGTGATCACGCTGGGGGTGGTGCCCGAGCTCAGGAAGCGCGGGATCGAGGGGCTCCTCATCTTCGAGCTGATCGAGCGCGCGCCGAGGTACCCCGGCGGGGAGCTCTCGTGGATCCTCGAGGACAACCGCCAGATGAACGGGATCCTCGAGACGATGGGGGCGCGCCTGTACAAGCGCTACCGGATCTACGAGGCGCCGATCGCCTGACGGTTGGCACGGCGCGCGCTTCGTGCTATTCCTTGGGGGCCGAAACCGCCCAGGGAGGAGCGATGGACACCATCGAAGCCCGCGTGCAGGCCACGAAGTCCCTCTCCGACATCCGCTTCGTGCGGCTCAAGGAGGGGGGAGAGCTCAAGATCGGCGAGTACGTCCCTCCGGAGGACTATCCGCTGCCGGTCCAGGAGAAGGACCTCGACCGATCGGTGCAGGAGGGGAGCCTCACGGTCGACGACTTCCTGCACGGGATCGCGCGCGTGCTCTCCGCGCTGCCCGAGCACCCCGACTGCGAGGAGTACAGGACGTTCTACCTCGCCGGACGCCCCGGGCACGACCGGCGGCTCTCCCAGGAGGGGCTCGATCTCGAAGAGCAGAAGAAGCCCACGGAGGCGCTCGAGCGGTTCCGCCTGCTGGTCGGGCTGCGCCCGAAGTCGGCGGAGGCGCACCATCACGTGGCGCGCTGTCACCACCTGCTCGCGCAGGCGGAGTGGCCGAGCCTGCTCGACCAGAGCCGGGCGGAGCACACGCACCTGGCCGAGCACCACTTCCTGCGGGCCATCGAGTGCGACGGGAACTTCGCGCCGGCCCACCACCTCGTTGCGTTCTACCTCAGGCGGCACGGGAAGCTGAAGCAGGCGCTCACGATGTGGAGGAAGTTCCTGGAGCTCTCGCCGTCGGGCCCGCTCGCGGGCGAGGCGCGGGACTGTGCGCGGCAGATCGAGGACCCGGAGTACCTGAAGGGGGTGTTCCAGGTCGGCAAGGACGCCGTGGAGGCGGGGCAGACGACGGAGGCGGTCCGTCGCCTGAAGGAGGTCGTGACCAAGGTTCCGGAGTGGGCCTCGGCGTGGCACTGGTACGGCATGGCGCTGAGGCGGCAGAAGAAGTACGAGGAATCGCGGGTCGCGGCGGAGAAGGCGGTGCGTCTTGGGCCGTCGGACCCCGACGCGCTGAACGGCCTGGGGGAGTGCCATCTCCACGACGAGGAGTGGGAGCTCGCCGAGGCCTGCTTCCGCCGCGCCCTGGAGCTCAGGGAGAACCAGCCCTACTTCATGGTGAACCTCGGGCGCGCCTACCTGGGGCGCGGCGAGAAGGACCGCGGGGCGTTCCACATCCGCATGGCGTCGAAGCTGGCGCCTCCGGACGATCCGGTCATCAAGGAAGCGCTGGCGGCGGTCGAGAAGAAGTGAGCCCCGCGAGCTCCAAATCCAAAATCCAACATCCCAACGAAATCCCACATCCCGAATCCCAACCAGGAGTCGTCCGGAGTTGGGATTTGGGATGTAGGATTTCGTTGGGATGTTGGATTTTGGATTTGGAGCTCGCGTCAGGGCTTGCGTTCACGCGCATCCCCAACGACTTCCTCGAACGGGAACCGCTTCCCCGGACACTCCGTGTCCCGCACGTCCTTGTGCCGCACGATCTCCGTCGCCGGGATCGCGCACGTCTCCATGAGCCACCGGAGCAGCGCCCTCAGGCTCTCCCTCTGCGCCGGCGTCGGGTCGGTCTCCTCGAAGTTCCCGACGAGGCAGATCCCGATCCCGTACTGGTTGTACTCCGTGTTCCCCGCGTGCGCCCCGTGCGTCTGGTCGGCCCACCGGTAGCCCACCTCGATCTCCCCGTCCCCGCTCCCGTTCCCGTTGCCGATCACGAAGTGGTAGGCGAGGCCGTCCCACCCGCGCGTCTCCTTGTGGAAGCGATGGAACGAGAGGGCGCTCCCGTGCTCCGAGGCGCTGTGGTGGAGGACGATGTGCTTCCAGTGGCGGTACTGCGGCCGCGCGAGGGAGGGCTCGATCGCGCGGAGCGCGTCGTGCGTGGGTGGTCTCGTAGCGCAAGACGCGAGGACGCAAAGGGCGAGCGGCAGGAGGCGCCGCATCGTCACGCCCGGCACTTGCCGAAGACGATCGTGGAGTTGTGCCCGCCGAAGCCGAGCGAGTTCGACATCGCGACGTTCACGGGCAGCTTCCGCGCGCCCGTCGTCACGTAATCGAGGTCGCACTCCGGGTCGGGCGTCTCGCGGTTGATCGTCGGGTGCACCACGTCGTCCCGGATCGAAAGGACGCAGACGACCGCCTCTGCGCCGCCCGCGGCCCCGAGGAGGTGCCCGATCATGGACTTCGTCGAGTTGATGGGGATCCGGTAGGCCAGCTCCCCGAAGACCTTCTTGATCGAGAGCGTCTCGATCTTGTCATTGAGCGGCGTGCTCGTCCCGTGCGCGTTGATGTAGCTCACCTGCTCGGGGTGGACGCCCGCGTCCTTCATCGCCTTGGACAGGGAGAGGATCGCGCCCCCGCCGTCCTCGTCGGGCGCCGTGATGTGGAAGGCGTCGGCGCTCTGGCCGAACCCGAGGACCTCGGCGAGGATCCGCGCCCCGCGGCGCGTGGCGTGCTCCAGGCTCTCGAAGATCAGGACGCCCGAGCCCTCCCCGAGGACGAACCCGTCGCGGTCCTTGTCGAACGGGCGGCTCGCCTTCTCCGGGGCGTCGTTCCGCGTCGAGAGGGCCTTGAGCGCCGCGAAGCCTCCCACGCCGCTCGGCGTGACGGTCGCCTCGGTGCCTCCGGTGACGATCAGGTCGGCGTCGCCGTACTGGATCGTGCGGAGCGCGGAGCCGAGCGCGTGGTTCGCGCTCGCGCAGGCGCTGGCGGTCGAGAAGTTGGGTCCGCGGAGGCCGAACTTCATCGAGATGTGGCCCGGCGCCGCGTTGGCCATGAGCTTCGGGATGTAGAACGGGGAGATGCGGGAGGGGCCCTTCTCGATGAGCCTGCGGTTCTGGTCCTCGAGCTCCTTGAGGCCGCCGATCCCGGACCCGAGGATGACACCGCACCGGTCGCGGTCGAGCTTCGTGAAGTCGAGCCCCGCGTCCTGGACGGCCTGGGAGGCCGCCGCGACGGCGAGCTGCGCGAAGCGGTCCATGCGCTTCGCCTCGCGCTCCTCGATCCACTCGCCCGGGTTGAAGTTCGGGACCTCGCCGGCAAAGGTGACGTCGAAGCCGGTCGTGTCGAAGGACGAGATCTTCCGGATCCCGCTCCTGCCCGCCAGGAGGCCCTGCCAGACCTCACCGAGGCGGGTTCCGAGCGGGCAGACGAGCCCCAGGCCGGTGACGACGACGCGCGTCTTGCTCATCCCCTCACGCCGCTACTGCGCGGACTTCTCGATGTACCGGACCGCGTCCCCGACCGTCTGGATCTTCTCCGCATCCTCGTCCGGGATGTTGAGATCGAACGCGTCCTCGATCTCCATGACGAGCTCGACGGTGTCGAGGGAGTCGGCGCCGAGGTCGTTGACGAACGACGTCTCGAGGGTCACCTTCTCCTTCGCGACACCGAGCTGCTTGCAGACGATGTCGATGACCTTGTCCTGGATCTCCTGAGGATTCGGCATTCCCCTGTTCCTCCGATTCGTCCCGTTTGGAAGCGAGACATTATAGGGTCCGCCACTTCCGGCGCAAGCCGGATCTGCCCGGCCCGTTCCCCTTCCCCTTCCCCTTCCCCGAACTGGGATCCACGCTCTGGGAAGGGGAAGGGGAACGGGAAGGGGAAGGAAAGGTTACGAGCTCACCTCTATCAGCACGCCCCCGGTCTCCCTGGGGGGAAGGAAATTGACGCGGTGTCCGCCTGCCCCGGTCCGCGCGGCCTCAAAGACGGGCGTCACGCCCTTTCCCATGAGCTCGGCCGTGGCGGCGTCGGCGTCGGGGACGGCGAGGCAGACGTGGTGGATACCCTCGCCGCGCTTCTCCAGGAACTTCGTGACGGCCTCCTCGCCCGCGAGGGGGCAGAGGAGCTCGATCCGCGTCTCCCCGACCCTGAGCTTGGCCACGCGGACCTTCATCTCGGGGACGTCCTCGACGCCCTCGAGGGCGAGCCCCAGCCGGTCGCGCCAGAACGCGAGGGCCGTCTCGAGGTCCTTCACGGCGATCCCGATATGGTCCACCCGACGCGCGTCCATCCTGGCCTCCTCGGCGGAAGCGGGATCGTACGCGATGCCGCGAGGAGGGGCAAGCCCTACGTCCGTCCCAGGTTCCGTCGGTGCTCGCCGAAGACCTCACGGAGGGCGTCGCTGATCTCGCCCAGCGTCGCGTTCGCCTCGATCGCCTCCACGATGGGCGGGAGGAGGTTCGTCGTGCCCCGCGCCGCCTCGCCGAGCCGCGCCAGCGCCGCCTGGCATCGCCCCGCGTCGCGCGCCTTCCGCCACGCCGCCAGCCCCGCCGCACGGCGCTCGCCCAGCGAGGCGTCCACCCGCGTCACCTCCGCGCCGCCGGCCTCTTCCTCCGTGAAGCGGTTCATGCCCACCACCACGTCCCGCCCCTCGTCGAGCCGCTGCTGCGCCTCGTAGGCGCTCCGCTCGATCTCCCCCTGGAAGTAGCGCGCCTCGACCGCCTTCGCCGCGCCCCCCAGCGCGTCCACCTTTTCGATGTACGCCTGCGCCCTCGCCTCCAACTCGTCCGTCAGGCGCTCCACGACGTACGACCCGCCGAAGGGGTCCACGACGTCCGCCGTGCCCGACTCGTAGGCGATGATCTGCTGCGTGCGGAGCGCCAGCTTCGAGGATACCTGCGTCGGAAGGCCGAGCGCCTCGTCGCGCGAGTTCGTGTGGAGCGACTGCGTCCCCCCGAGCACCGCCGACAGGGCCTGGAGCGCCACGCGGACCACGTTGTTGTCGGTCTGCTGCGCCGTGAGCGTCGACCCCGCCGTCTGAGTATGGAAGCGCAGCATCTGGGCCCGCGGGTCCGTCGCCTTGAACCGGTCCCTCATGATCCGCGCCCACATCCTGCGCGCCGCGCGGAACTTCGCCACCTCCTCCAGCACCTGGTTGTGCGCGTTGAAGAAGAAGGAGACCCTCGTCCCGACCGCGTTCACGTCCAGGCCCCGGCGGACCGCCTCCTCCATGTACGCAATCCCGTCCGCCAGCGTGAACCCCAGCTCCTGGGCCGCCGTCGAGCCCGCCTCGCGGATGTGGTAGCCCGAGATGCTGATGAAGTTCCACTTCGGCACGTGCTGCAGGCAGTACTCGAAGAGGTCGATCGCGAGCCTGAGCGACGGCGCCGGCGGGTAGATGTACGTCCCCCGCGCGATGTACTCTTTGAGGATGTCGTTTTGTACGGTCCCGGAGAGACTCCCCAGCGGCGTGCCCCTCTCCTTGGCGATCGCGGCGACGAACGCCAGGAGGATCGGTGCCGTGGCGTTGATCGTCATGCTGATGCTGACCTTCTCGAGCGGGATCCCGTCGAGGAGCGTCCGCATGTCTTCGAGCGAGCTGATCGCGACGCCCACCTTCCCGACCTCCCCCCCGGCCATCGCGTGGTCCGAGTCGTACCCCATCTGCGTGGGGAGGTCGAAGGCGACGCTCAGCCCCGTCTGTCCCTGGGACAGGAGGTAGTGGTACCGACGGTTCGTCTCCGCGGCGTCCGCGAAGCCGGCATACTGGCGCATCGTCCAGAGCCGTCCGCGGTACATCGTCGGATGCACGCCGCGCGTAAAGGGGAAGTGGCCCGGCAGTCCGAGCCTGACGTCGGCGTCGAACGACGGGTCGGGACCGACCACGGCGTCGATCGGGATCCCGCTCGACGTCTCGAACTGCTTCTTCCGTTCCTGCTCTGCCATTGGAGTCCTCGGTTCACGGCGGAGGCGCTGGGGGCGCCTCCGCGGTCCTCCGCGCCCTCCGCGTCTCTGCGGTAAACCTCGATCACATGGCGAGCGTCACGAGCGTGGCTCCTTTCTCGACCGGCGCCCCTGCCCGAGCCGCCACGGCCCCCACCGTTCCGTCCCGGGGCGCCGAGATCTCGTTCTCCAGCTTCATCGCTGCGAGCACGAGGAGGCACTGCCCCTTCTTCACCTCGTCTCCCGGCTTGACCTTGACCGCCACCACGAGCCCCGGAATGGGCGCTCGGACGAGGGTCTCCCCGTCGTGCACGGCCGGCCCGCGCGTGACCTTTCTCAAGTGCTCGAACCGCCCGTCCCTCACGCGCACCGAGTACGTGATCCCGTCCAGGAGCACCTCGTACGCGTCATCGACGCGCCGCCATCCGAACGACATCCTGCGATCATCGAGCGTCGCGCACCGGACGCTCCGACGGAACCCGTCCAGCCGCACCTCGTGCCACCGCTCGCCATCGTGGACGCGCAGGACGTCGCCCGCCTCCTCGACCTGGAAGACGCGGTCCTCTCCGCCGACGTCGACCGTGAGCCTCATCGCTCCCTCCGCCCCTCGCGGAGCGCCGCGGACTTCCAGGGGGACTGCGCGACGCCGTTCCCGTTCGCCCGTGGGGAGTCGCTCTTCCGCCTCACGAACTCCAGCGCGCACGCCAGGACGGCCGCCTCGACCTCGTGCTCGCGCTTCTGCCCGTTCGGCGCGAAGTGCTCCTCCACGAAGCTCGTGTGGAGGTCCCCGTACGTGAACGCGGGGTGCGCGAGGACGTGGAGGTGGAACGGGATCGTCGTCTGCACGCCGACGATCTTGTACTCGCGGAGCGCGCGGAGGAGCCTCGCGGTGGCCTCCTCGCGGGTCGCCCCCCAGCCGACGAGCTTCGCCACGAGCGAGTCGTAGTGCATCTCGACGCGGTCGCCCACGGTCACGCCGGTGTCCAGCCTCACGCCCGGCCCCGTGGGCTCCACGAGCCCCACGATCTGCCCCGTCGACGGGATGAAGTTCGCGAACGGGTCCTCCGCGCAGATCCGGCACTCGATCGCGTGCCCTCGCGGGCGGACGTCCTCCTGCTTGAACGGGATCGCCTCCCCCTGGGCGACGGCGATCTGGAGCTTCACGAGGTCGAGCCCCGTCACCATCTCCGTGACCGGGTGCTCCACCTGGAGCCTCGTGTTCACCTCGAGGAAGTAGAAGTTCCGATCGGGGTCGACGAGGAACTCGACGGTGCCCGCGTTCATGTACCGCACGACCTCGGCGACCTTCAGGGCGGCGGCGCCAAGGCGCTCGCGGAGCCCCTCGTCGACGAAGCTCGACGGGCTCTCCTCGATCAGCTTCTGGTGCCTCCGCTGGATCGAGCACTCGCGCTCGCCGAGGTGGACGCGTCGCCCCCTCGAGTCGCCGAGGATCTGGATCTCGATGTGGCGCGGCCTCTGGAGGTAGCGCTCGAGGAAGACGGTCCCCTCGCCGAAGGCCGACTTCGCCTCCGAGGAGGCCTCGCGAAGCGACTTCGCGAGGTCCTCCTGGCGCGTCACGACGCGCATCCCCTTCCCGCCGCCCCCCGCGGCGGCCTTGATGACGAGCGGGAAGCCGATCCGCTTGGCCTCCGCGCGGAGATCCTGGTCCGGGGAGACCCCCGCCGGGGTCCCCGGCACGGTCGGGATCCCCTCCTTGGCCATGACCTGCCTGGCGACGACCTTGTGCCCGGCGAGGCGGATGGTCTCGCTCTTCGGACCGACGAACGCCACGCCGGCCTGCTCGCAGGCCTTCGCGAAGTCAGCGTTCTCGGAGAGGAAGCCGTACCCGGGGTGGAGGGCGTCGGCGCGGGTCTTCTTCGCCACCTCGAGGATCCGAGCGACGTTGAGGTAGCTCTCTCGCGGCGGGGCAGGGCCGAGGAGGTGGGCCTCGTCGGCCATCGCGACGTGGCGCGACCACTCGTCGGGGGCGCTGTAGACCGCGACCGTGCGGATCCCCAGCTCCTTGCACGCGCGGATCACGCGCACGGCGATCTCGCCGCGGTTGGCGATGAGGACCTTCTTGAAGGGCTTCGGCAAGGGGCTACTTCGTCGTGAACGACCAGGTCTTCTCGAACGGCACGCCGCCCATGTTGCACACCACGGTCGCGGTGAACTTCGTTCCGCCCCTGAGGGCGCGGACCGGGATCATCCCGACCGTGTTGAGCTGATAGACGGGGTGGGCGGGGTCCTCGGGGGTCGACAGGTGCACCTCCACGGGGTTTCCGTCCGCGTCGATGAGCGACGCGGCCACGTCGGTGATCTTGATCTTGCGCTCGTACTGGGTGAGCGTGATCGGGTAGCCCGCGTCGCGGGGAGAGCCTGGCGGGAGGGGGTTCGGCGTCTCGTTCCCGAGGCGGGTCGGCACGTCGGTCTGGTCCGGGACGGGGAAGACGATGACGCGCTCGACGTCCGCGTCGGCGAGGCCCGACTGGAGGTCGATCACGGTGATCCGCCCCCCGTTCGCGTGGCCCACGCCGATGCGCTCGATGGCGGGGCGGAAGACCGGGATCCGGTGAAAGAGCTCGGACATCAGCTCGTCGACGGCGTTCGAGGGAGGCCCCCAGCAGATGTCGGAGGCCTGCCCCGCGGCGTGCCCCTCGGCGGTGTAGCCGGGGAGCTCGGGGTCCTCGGTGTGGGCGGCGAGGGAGGGGACGATGTTGTTCACCGCGAGGTAGTTGGCGTGCGACGCGGCGGCCTTCGCGATGGTCTCGTCGTACGCGGCGGGCTCGAGCCCGGCGAGCTGGCGGTACCAGTTGATCCGCTCGGCGGCCTGCTCGGGGCCGTAGACGGGGGGAGGAGGCTCCTTCTTGCCGTTCTTGGGAGGCTCCTCCTTGGGCGGGTCGTCGGGCGGGTCGCTCGGCGGGGCAGGGGCGGCGCCGCCGGCGCGGGCGTCCAGCTCTCCCGCGAGGTCGTCCAGCTCCGCCTCGCGGGCCTGCGCGGCGAGCTCGGCGTAGAGCTTCGCGTACGCCTCGGCGAGCTTCTTCTTCGACTTGTCGTAGGCGGCGCGGTCCTCGGCGTCGTCGGGCTGGTTCTTGTTCTTCCGCCGCTCGCGGAACTTGAGGTTCTCGCGGTCGCGCTCCCACTTCTGGTTCCCGCCGACGAGGGAGATGGCCTTGTCGTATTCGGCGCGGGCCTCTTGGATGAGGCCTTTGTTGGCGCACCAGTCGGCGAGGTCGACGCGCTTCGCGGCCTGATCGGCGTCGACGGCCCGCTGCTTCGCCTCGATCTTCTTCCGCGTGGCGTCCTGGTCGTCCGCGAGGAGGACGATCGCGGCGAGGCACACGACGATGGCGGGGACGATGCGGCGCATGCGGGTCCTCCCGGAAGGGAAGCGGTCAGCCTAGCACCCCGGAGGACCCCACGCAAGCGCCTCAGCGCAGCAGGTGGTCGAGCACGGCGCGGACGCTCGATGCCGATGGGAGGGAGGAGGGCATGAGAGACCCGAGCCGCCCCTCGGCGGAGGCGAGCAGGCCGTAGAGCAGGTGCCCCGTGCCCACGTGGCCGAGGCCCTGCCGCTCCGCCTCCTCCCAGGCCGCACCGAGGATCCCCCAGGCCGATGTGCCGAAGGCCCTGGGGCCCGCGACGGCCTCGGTCTCCCTGGCCCACTGCTCGGCCTTGGCGAGGAGCACCCCGCGGTTGGCCCGAATCGTCCGCAGGGCCACGTGCGACGATCCGCCGATGTGGGAGAGCAAGGCCTGGAGGAGGTGTCCTCGGTTGACGCCGGGGCTCCCCGCTTCGGCGACGATGCGGCCCGCCCGTCCCAGGGTCATTCGTGCCCGTGTCGTGAGGGGAGGGAAGACATGGCTTTGGGCGTCGCCCTCCGCACTCGCGGCGGCGAGGACCTCCTTCCGAAGCCGACTCGGAACGACGCCGAGGTCCTGGAGGAGGCGCGACGCCGTCCCCTTGCGTTGCCAGTAGAGGGCGAGGAGGAGGTGCCCTGTCCCCACGCGCTGATCCAGGTGGCGGGCCTCCAGGCGCGCGACGTGCATGGCACGGTCCGCGCGCGGTGTCAGGGGGAGCTCCCCACGCGGGGCCGAGCGGCCCCACGTGGCGGGCTCGATCAGCTCTCGCGCGTGGCTGAGGGCGATCCCGCTCGCCTCCAGGGCCCGTGCGGCGACGGACCGCGCGTCGAGGACGAGCGCGAGGAGGAGGTGCTCCGTGCCGACATGGTCCGCCGCGTTCTTCTCCGCCTCCTCGCGCGCCCGCGCCAGGGCGCGGTCGAGTTCTTCGTCGTGCGTCGCCAGACGGCCCGCATCGACGGACGCCGCCGCGGACTCCTGGAGGACGACGTCCGCGTCGGGACCCGAGAGGTCGAGCAGCTCGTGTCGGAACTCGCGCGCAGGGACGCGGAAGCGCTCCAGGAGCGTGGGGAGGAGGGGGTCGCCCGCGTCGAGCATCGCCACGAGGACGTCCGCGGGCCACGCGCGCTTCGACCCACGCTCTGCCGCTCGTTCCAGCGCGCTTCGCAGGATCTCGACGACCCCCTGGGAGACCCGCATGCCGCCCACGAGCATCCCCTCCGCGTCGGAGGCGATCCAGCGTGACGCCTCTTCCCTGACTTCCTCCGCGTCCAGCTCGACCGCGCGAAGGACCTGCGTCGCGAGGTCGTCCGCCCGCGCGAGCATGGCCGTCAGGAGGTGCTGCGGGTGCACCCGACGGTAGTCGCCGAGGGACGCGGCCTGGAGCGCCGCCTGGAGGAGCGCGAGGACCTGTTCGTCGAGGAAGGTGGAGAGACGCGGGCCGGAGGGGCTCGTGTCGAGCGATGGATCCCGCGCGGCCGGCGGCCTCGGTGCGCAGCCGAGGGCCTCGCGCACCGCGCCCAGGTCCGCGCCGCACTCGAAGAGGATCCACGTGGCACGGCTGTAGGCGTGCTCGAGGAGGCCCAGGAGGAGGTCGCGTGCGCTGACCCGGGTGTGGCCGGCGTGCCAAGCCTCCCGCGAGGCGGCCTCGAGCGCGCTCTTCACCTGGTCGTCGAACGGAGGGAGGACGACCGTGTCGTCGCGCTTTCCGCTCGAGACGAGGGTCGCGAGGTGGCCACGAGTGCGCATGACGTCCAGGCCGCATCGCGCGAGTGCCGCCGCGAGCTGCTCCTCGACGACCAGGAGCGAGAGGAGCACATGCTCGGGTTCGACGGCTGGCGCCTGGTTGTGCACGGCCATCTTCCGCGCGCGGTCCAGGATCGCCTGCGTGTCTTCGGCGAGTTCCAGCTCCATGCATCGCCCTCTGTGGTCATTCCCGTTGGGGCGTCACGGGGCGGGGTCCAGGATCCATTCGAGCACGGCGCGGACGCTCGACGCCGGCGGGTCGGGCGAGCCAAGGAGTGCCGCGAGGCGTCCCTGCGACGTGGCGAGCAGGCCGTAGAGCAAATGCCCCGTGCCGACGTGGCCGAGGCCCTGCCGCTCCGCCTCCGCCCACGCCGCTCCGAGGATGTCCCAGACCGAGGCGGTGAACGCCCTGGGGCGCTCGGCGCCCTCGGTCTCCATCGCCCACTGCTCGGCACGGGCGGCGAGCGCCCCACGGCCGACGGCAAGCCGCTCGAGGACCTCCCGCGCGGTGCCGCCCCGTTGGGGAAGGAGCGCCTGGAGGAGGTGCCCTCGGTTGACGGCAGGCCACTCGGGCCCCGTGACGAGGCGGGCTGCGTGCCGCAGGACGATTCGGGCGCGCGTCGTGAGCGGGGGGAAGACGCCGCGCTCGACGCCGTCCTCCTCCGTCGTCGCGGCGAGGACCTCCTTGCGGAGGCGGCTCGGGACGACGCCGAGGTCCTGAAGGAGGCGCGACGCCACGCCCTTGCGTTGCCAGTAGAGGGCGAGGAGGAGGTGACCGGTCCCCACGCGCGGGTGGCCGAGGTGGCGGGACTCGAGCCGCGCGACGTGCTCGGCACGTCCCGCGCGCGGCGTCAGGGGGAGTTCCTCCCGCGGGGCCGAGCGCCCCCACGTCGCGGGCTCGATCAGCTCGCGCGCGCGGTCGAGGTCCACTCCGCACGCCTGGAGCGCCCTCGCGGCCACCGACCTCGTATCGAGGACAAGCGCGAGAAGGAGGTGCTCCGTGCCCACGTGGTCCGAGCAGTTGATGGAGGCCTGCTCCCGCGCCCGAACGACAGCACGCTCCAGCTCAGCGTCATGCGTCGCCTGACGGCTCGCCTCCGCCGAGAGAGTTGCCGCCTCCTCGATGATGGCGTCACCATCCGGGCCGGAGAGGTCGCGCAGCTCGTGGTGGAACTCGCGCGGAGAGACGTGGAACCGCTCCAGGATCGTCGAAAAAAACGGGTCACCCGACTGCAGCAGGGCGGAGAAGATGTCCGCGCAGGAGGCCCTGGGCGCCCCCTTCACCAGCGCTACGTGCTCCGCGCAGCTCAGGATCCGGACGACGGAAGCTGACACCTTGACCCCGGCGACGATCTGCCCCTCCGCGTCCGCGGCGATCCAGTGGGTCGCCTCATCGCGCACGTCGTGGGGATCCAACTCGATCGCGCGACACACCTGGGTCGCCCCGCCGTACTCGGGGGCCAGGAGGCCCAGCAGGAGGTGGCTGGGCTGGACGCGAAGGTAGCCTTGTGACGCGGCCTCCAGGGAGGCTCGCGCGAGGAGCGCGAGGACCTGCTCGTCCATTTGCTCGGCGAGGGGGCCGAACTCAGCCTCGGGCTCTGTCGGCGGAGGCACGGTCCGTCCACGTTCAGGGGGACGGAGGCGGTCTCGCAGCGCACCGACGTCGACGTCGCACTGCGCGAGGATGCACGCGGCGCGGTCGAAAGGGCGGTTGACGAGCGCCAGGAGGATGTGGCGCGGACCGACGCGGTTGGAGTGATCCGCCCAGGCGTCGCGCGTGGCCTGGTGCATGGCTCCCGCAGCCTCCTCGCCCAGCGGCGGGTCGAGGACCTCGGACTTGCCACCCTCGCGAGAGACGAGGTCCTCCAGGCGCGCGCGGACCCGCTCGACAGGGATGCCCCATCGGATGAGATCGGCTACGAGACCCTCCTCATCCGCGAGGAGCGCGAGGAGGAGATGCTCCGGAAGGACGACAGGCGCATCGTCCCGCGCGGCCCGGTGCCGTGCGCGCCCGAGGATGGCCTGCGCCGATTCGTTGAGCAGCAGGTCCATTCGGCCTCTCAGTCTAGAGGAGCGTCCGCCCCAGCTTTTCGCTCGCGTCCTTGAGGAACGTCCGCTCGTGCTCCGTGAGCGCCGTGAGGCCCTGATCGCGAACCTTCTGGAGCAGGGCGTCGACCTGGAACTGGAGCTCGACCATCTCCATGTTGGTCTTCGCGACGGGGCCTGTCGCCCCGCGCCGTCGGCTCTGCCTGGCGAGCCTCGCCCAGCGGTCCCCGAAGCGGTAGTAGAGGAAGCCGAAGAGGGCGCCTCCCAGGTGCGCAGTGTGGGCGATGCCCATATCCATGGTGGGTTGGCGCACGAAGCCGTAGATGTCGTACCCGACGTAGATCGCCGTGGCGTACATCGCCTTCATCGGGAACATGAACATGAAGAGGATGATCTCCCACGGGTAGAGGAACGTGAAGTAGACGACGACGCCCATCACCGCGCCGGAGGCCCCCACGGCGGGAATGGACGCTCCCGTGAACATCCCGACGGCGCAGTAGGCGATCCCCGCGGCGACGCCCGCCAGGAGGTAGAAGAGGAGGAACATCCTCGCTCCGATCCGTTTCTCCGTCGCGGGGCCGAACATGCCGAGGAAGAGCATGTTGACGACGACATGCAGCGGGTCCTCGTCGGAGTGGAGGAACAGCGCCGTCACGAGCTGCCAGAGCTGGAGGCGATCGAGGACGTCGGAGGGGACGAGCGCCAGGCCGTGCCTGATCGGGTCCCACCGGAGCCAGTGGACCGCGAAGAGCTGGACTACGTACGCCAGAAGGGTCGCGACGATGACCCCCGCCACGGCCGAGAGGGAGGCGGTCCGCCCGCCGGGCGGCGAGTTCTCCCTGTTCCAGTCGCGGTCCTTCCAGCTCATCGTGCGCATCCCGGTATGAAGCCCGGAAATGCTACCCCGGCTCCGCGGCGATGGGAAGCCCGGAGGTGTGTGCGTTGGAAGAGCGAGTGAAGGAGGCGTCAGCGCCCCTGGCCTGCCCCCGCGCGGTCGTAGGCGGCGCGGCAGATGGGGCAGTGGGACCAGTGGTCGTTCGGTCCCAGATCGGAGGCGGCCCTGGGCGCGTGGAGCGCCGTGTCCGCGGCGGGCCGAGCCGCCATGCGATGGGACGAGAAGGAGCAGCCGAAGGGGCCGGCGTAGCAACCGAAGACCCCCGCCATCACGACGATCGTCCAGCGAAGCGTACTCATGACAACCCCCTTGAAACAACGACCCGTAGCGTCAATGTGCAATGTGGCTGCCGAGGACGGGAAGTCCGTCGCGGAGGGCGCAGAGTGGCCCGTCGCCTGCGTCGGGCGATTCGCGGGGTCCGGTGCGCGGTCCGATCTCGTGTCCCTGCCGCGGGTTTCGGCTACGCGGTGCGCCGGGGTCCGCAGGCTGACGCCACACACGGGAGGCATCTCCTCGCGCGGCTGCTGCCAGCCGGGCAGGTCAAATGCCGCGCGTTCCATGCACCCGACCTGGCGGACGCTACTACGAGGTGCCTTCCCGCTTGGGATGTTCGAGGAATGCGAGGATCTCGCGGGCGAACCGTCCGTAGTTGTCGAGATGACCTCGAAGGATCTCGTGGACCCGTCCGGGGTCGACCTCCCAATACCTGTGCACGACGAGGTTTCGGAATCGAGCCATCGCCAGGTAGCAGGGGAGCATCGCGGCGTCCGGGAGGACTCCCGCGCCGTGCAACGACTCGAAGAGATCCGCGTGCGAATCGGGTGTGGGGAGGGCGAGCGCGGCGACGATGTGGTGCCCGATCGAGATCATCGCCTCGATCGAGACTTGCAGGAGGTGCTGGGTCGCGTGGAACGCGATGGGGTCCCGGCGAAAGTCCTCCACGTCGCGCCGCGCGAGCGTCCGTAGCAGCGTCACGTGCTGCTCGATCTCGCGGAGATGTCGCTCGACGTACGCTCGATCAAGCGCCAAAACGTCCCTCCCGCACGCGTCTCCTCATCTCCCCAAGGTGAAGGTCCTCGTAGTATCGGTAATCGAGGTACTTGCCCAGGACGCGGACGTAGAACTCATTGTGCGTCCCCTCGGGTGACTCCCAGAGGCGCACGCCGTCGCGCAGGACGCGGAACTGCAAGGCGAGGGGCATCTCGTCCAAATCGTGGACGTCGACGCGGTCTTCAGGGACGCGGAGGCGGCGAGCGAGCGCCTCCGCCAGCTCGGCCAGCAGACGGTCGCGTTCGTCGTCGGAGGGCCGCGTCGCGAAGCGGACCGCCAGGTCATAGTCGCTATCCGCTCGTGCCTGGCCTCGGGCGCGGCTCCCGAACAGATAGCAGAGTTCAACCTGCGAGACCTGACACCAGGTGCGGAGCGCAGAATGGCCTTCCTTCGGGAGCGACGAAACCATACATCGATTCTACGCCCTCCGAGGCGTATCGCTCAAGCCCCGGACCGGTCGGCGGGAGGCGGAGAGCCGCTACAGCGGGATGTTCCCGTGCTTCTTGGGCGGGTTCTTGTCGCGCTTCGTGCGGAGGATTTCGAGGGCGCGGCAGACCCGCGGGCGCGTCTCTCGGGGGAGGATCACCGCGTCGATGTACCCCTTCGCCGCCGCGATGTACGGGTTCGCGAACTTGCGACGGTACTCCTCGATCAGCTTCGCGCGCATCGCCGCGGGGTCCTTCGCCTTCTCGATCTCCTTCTTGAAGACGATGTTCACCGCCCCCTCGGGGCCCATCACCGCGATCTCCGCCGTCGGCCACGCCAGGTTCATGTCGCCGCGGACGTGCTTCGAGGACATCACGTCGTACGCCCCGCCGTAGGCCTTGCGCGTGATCACCGTGACCTTGGGCACCGTCGCCTCGCAGTAGGCGTAGAGCAGTTTCGCGCCATTCCGGATGATCCCGCCGTGCTCCTGAGCGACGCCCGGGAGGAAGCCCGGCACGTCCTCCAGCGTCACGAGCGGGATGTTGAAGGCGTCGCAGAACCGGATGAACCTCGCGCCCTTGATCGACGCCTGGATGTCCAGGCACCCCGCGAGCACCGCCGGCTGCTGCGCCACGATCCCCGCCACGCGCCCCGCGAACCTCCCCAACCCCACCACGATGTTCCGCGCGAACTCCTTGTGGACCTCCAGGAACCTCCCGTCGTCCACGATCGCGTGGATCACCGCGAGCATGTCGTACGGCTTCTTCGGGTCCTCCGGGATTATCGTGTCGAGGGCCTTGTCCTCACGACCCGCGGGGTCGTCGGTCGCCTTGAACGGGGCCTCCTCCAGGTTGTTCTGCGGCAGGAACGAGAGGAGGTCCCGCACCGCCTCCAGGCACTCCGGCTCGTTCGGCGAGGCGAAGTGCGCCACGCCGCTCGTCTCGTTGTGGACGCGGGCGCCGCCGAGGTCCTCGAAGCTCACCTGCTCGTGCGTGACCTCCTTGATCACGTTCGGCCCCGTCACGAACATATGGCTCGTACGCTCGACCATGAAGATGAAGTCGGTGATCGCGGGGGAGTAGACCGCGCCGCCCGCGCAGGGGCCCATCACGACCGAGACCTGCGGGACCACGCCGCTCGCGAGCGTGTTCCTGAGGAAGATGTCCGCGTAGCCGCCGAGGCTCTCCACGCCCTCCTGGATCCGCGCCCCGCCGCTGTCGTTCAGGCCGACCACGGGCACGCCCAGACGCACTGCCGCGTCCATGACCTTGCAGATCTTCACCGCGTGCATCTTCCCCAGGCTTCCGCCGAACACGGTGAAGTCCTGGGCGAAGACGGCCACGTCGCGGCCGTTGACCTTTCCGAACCCGGTGACGACGCCGTCGCCGGGGACCTTGTTCTTCTCCAGGCCGAAGTGGGTGCAGTCGTGCTCGACGAAGGCGTCGGTCTCCTCGAGGGAGCCCTCGTCGAGGAGGATATCCAGGCGCTCGCGCGCGGTGAGCTTCCCGGCCTGGTGCTGCTTCTCGATCCGCTCGACGCCGCCCCCCTCGAGGGCCTGCTTGCGGCGCCGTTCGAACTCGCGGATCGGGTCGGTGGGTTTGGACATGCGCGGCGTTCTACCAAAACCCCCGCGCGCCGTCCAACGGGTTAGTCATCGCATCCAGCGTTGTCCCAGGCGACAATGGCAATCGGGGCAGATGCCTGCTAGGATCCGTTGTCAACGCAGGGAGGAACCGCATGCCGCGCTCGGTGACCCTTCGAATCGAGATCGAACGCGAGGTCGATGGACGCTGGATCGCCGAGGTGAGGACCCTCCCGGGGGTCATGGCCTACGGGAAGACCCGCGGCCGCGCGCTTGCCGCCGTGAAGGCCCTCGCATTGCGCGTGATCGCCGATCGCCTGGAACAGGGCGAGGCCGCTCGGGGGCTGTCGAAAGTGGCGTTCCTCTCAGCATGAGCCGCTGGGCCGCCACCAAGGCCCGTCGCGTGCTGGCCGCCTTGCTCCGGATCGGGTGGAGCGTGAAGCGCGTTCGAGGTTCGCACAAGACCCTCGAGAGGCAGGGATGGCTCGACCTGACGTTCGCCTTTCACGACAACGCCGACATTGGGCCCCACATGCTTGCCCGAATCGGTCGCGCCAGTGGCCTCACACCCGACGACCTCTAGGACCCAGGTCCTACATCGTCATCCCGCCGTCGACGACCAGGACCTGGCCCGTGACGTAGTCGGCCACGGGGCTCGCGAGGTAGAGCACCGCGGACGCGATGTCCGCGCCCGTGCCCAGGCGGCCGAGCGGGATCGCCTGCGTGATCGTCTCCCGCGCCTTCGCGTCCATCGCCTTCACCATGTCCGTGTCGACGAGCCCAGGCGCGATCGCGTTGACGCAGATCCCGCGCGAGGCCAGCTCCTTGGCCACCGACTTCGTCAGAGCGATGAGCCCAGCCTTCGACGCGGCGTAGTTCGCCTGGCCCGCGTTGCCCGTCATGCCCACCACGCTCGTGATGTTGACGATCTTCCCGCTCCGCTGCCTGAGCATCGGCCTCGCGACCGCGCGCGTCAGGAGAAACGCCCCCTTGAGGTTCACCGCCATGACGCGGTCCCACTCCTCGTCCTTCATGCGGAGGAGCAGGTTGTCGCGCGTGACGCCCGCGTTGTTGACGAGGAGGTCGATCGCGCCGTAGGCCTTCTGCGTCTCGGCGATGACGCGGTCCGCGTCGGCCGCCGATGAGACGTCGGCGACGATCGCGAGCGCCTGCCCGCCGCGCTCCTGTACGGCCTTGGCCGTCTCCGCGAGGAGCGCCTCGTTCGTCGCCACGCATGCGACGCGGGCCTTCTCCGAGCCGAGCGCCAGGGCGATCTCGCGGCCGATCCCGCGCGAGGCCCCCGTGACGATGCACGCCTTGTTTTCGAGCTTGAGGTCCATGCGCCCCTCCCCTTGGGTCGCGTGAGGCTACCCCGGGCCGCGCGGCCTTGCAAGAATTGGGGCTCGGATACCGGCAGCGATCCAACGCCGGCGGGGAGGCCTCCGTACCACCGAGCACAACTCGCATGGGCAGGCCCCTTCGGGCTCCCGGATCGGAATAGGAGGAGGATTTCATGAGGTCGCTGCTCTCTGTGTGGCTCGCCTTCGCGGCCGTGGCCATGCTGGCGTTCGGTCTGTCGGCCAATGCGGACGACGGCTGCAAGTCCAAGAAGTCCAAGGGCTCCGGCTGCCAGGGCTGCGACAAGGGCGGCTGCGGCGGCGACCGCGAGGACTGTGACGACGAGGAAGAGGATGACGACGACGACCGCGGTCGGCACCACGCCCGCCGCGGCGGCGACGACGATGACGACGATGAGGACGAGGACCGCGGGCGGAGCCACGCTCGCCGCGGCGGCGACGACGATGACGACGAGGATGAGGACGAGGACCGTGGGCGGAGCCACGCTCGCCGCGGCGGCGACGACGATGACGACGAGGATGAGGACGAGGATCGCGGTCGACACCATGCCCGCCGCGGCGGCGACGACGATGACGACGAGGATGAGGACGAGGACCGCGAGGAAGGTCGCAGGAACCGCTCCCGTCGGGGCGGCGAGGCCTTCAACTGGCAGGAAGGCGCCCGCGAGTTGTTCGAGTCCTTCCAGAACGGCGATCGCGGCGGGGACGCCGGACGCCTGCTCGAGCGCTTCCGCGGCATGATGGAGCAGCGCGGTGGCCGCAAGGGCGCGCGCCGTGGCGGCGATGAGGACGAGGACGAGGGGAACGGCGACGAGATGGACCAGTGGCGCGAGAGGGCCCAGGACCTGTTCGAGCAGTTCCAGGGCGGACGCGGCGGCGACGAAGGTCGCGGCTTCGAGGACCTGGCCCGCCGCGGCATGGAGGAGTTCCAGAACCTCCCGCCGGACGCGCGCAAGCAGATCGAGAAGCTCCTCGGCGGGGACGCCGACGGCCTCGAGGGTGTCATCGAGCGCTTCCGCGGCGCGATGGAGCAGCGCGGAGGCCGCAAGGGCGCGCGCCGCGGCAACGACGAGGACGACGAGGAGAGCGAAGACGAGGACGAGGACGAGGGGAACGGCGACGAGATGAACCAGTGGCGCGAGAGGGCCCAGGACCTCTTCGAGCAGTTCCAGAAGGGCAATCGCGGCGGCGACTCCGGCGAGTTGCGCGAGCGCGCCCTCGATCTGTTTGAGCAGTTCCAGAAGGGCGATCGCGGCGGCGAGGCCGGCAAGCTGCTGGAGCGCTTCCGCGGCATGATGGAAGAGCGCCGCGGCGGCCGTCACGACGAGGACGAAGACGAAGAGGAAGACGAGGACGAGGACGAGGACGACGGCACGCTGCTGTAGTCGTCGGACCTGATCGAGCTCAAGAGGCCCCGGGGGACATCCCCGGGGCCTTTCCCTTAGGACGCTGCCGTCATTGCCTCCACGACGTGCCGCGCAATCGCGAGCGACGCCGTCGCGGCGGGGGAGGGGGCGTTGAGCACGTGGAGGACCCTGTCCCGCCGCAGCAGCAGGAAGTCGTCGAGCAGCCTCCCCCTCGAGTCGACCGCCTGCGCGCGGACGCCGCTCGGCCCGGGGACGAGGTCACCCTCCTGGACCTCGGGGACGAGGCGCTGGAGGTCCACGACCAGCCTACGCATCGACAGCGATCGCCAGACCTCCTCCAGGCCCGCCCGAGCGTGCCTCGCGGCCATCCGCCAGAACCCCCCGAAGCCGATCGCCTCCGCCACGTCCCGTACGTCGACGTCTCCCCAGCCGTAGCCCTCCCGCGAGAGGGCGAGCACGGCGTTCGGTCCGGCGTCGACGCCTCCCGTGACGCGCCGCGTGAAGTGCACGCCGAGGAAAGGGAGACGCGGGTCGGGGACGGGGTAGACCAGGCCGCGCACGAGGTGCTTCCGCTCGGGTCGCAGCAGGTAGTACTCGCCGCGGAAGGGGACCAGCCGCGCTGGGGGTGCGTCTCCCGACTCCCGCGCCAGCCGGTCGGCGTGCAGCCCGGCGCATGCGACCACCTCGCGGGCGTGGAGGGCCCCGGCGGTCGTCTCGATGACCACGTCGGCTTCGCGGACGAGGCGCATCACGCGCGTCCCGAGGAGGACCTGGCCGCCGGCACGACCGACATCCTCGGCGAGCGCACGCGTCACCGCGGCGAAGTCGGTTACGCAGACTCGCGGGAGGTGCAGGGCGGCGATCCCGGTCGCGTGGGGCTCGACCTCGCGGAGGCGCTCGGGCGCGATGCGCTCGACGCCCGGGACGCCGTTCGCGAGCGCGCGCCGATGGAGCTCCTCGAGGGGCGGGACCTCGCGGGGCCGCGTCGCGACGATGACCTTTCCGACCTCCTTGAGGGGCAGCCCCCGCTCCTCGCAGAACCGCCGCATCCGGGCGGCTCCCTCGACGGCGAGGCGGGCCTTGAGCGACCCCGGCCGGTAGTACGTCCCGCTGTGGACGACGCCGCTGTTCCGCCCGCTCTGGTGCGCCGCGAGGGCGTCCTCCTTTTCGACGAGGACGATGCTGGCGCCGGGCCGCCTCGAGACGACCTCGGCCGCCACCGCCGCCCCGACGATCCCCCCGCCTACCACCGCCACGTCAAACCTGGCCATCGGTGGCCCAGTATCGCCTCGCCTCGCGAGGGCGACACGTCAAATCGGATTCCGGACCGGGGCCGCATCCGCGAGACTCTATCTCCCTTTTGCTGCGGCAGTTACCGTCGTGGTGAACTCGGCGCGCCGCAACCGGAGCCCGGGGGCCGGATTCCGTACGCAATGAGGGCAAGGGGAAGGGCCGACGGACAGGCACGCCGCTCGACGAGTGCCGCGGACTCCGCAGACCGACCCCCGCTGCCGAGACGCTCCGGGGATGGGATTGGGACCTCGCTCGCACTGATCGCTTGGAGGATCCCATGGTCCCGCACACCGCCACGTCGACCTCGACCGACACCCGTCTCCTCAAGGCCGCCGCTCGGCCCACCGTCCTCATCGTCGACCCGGACGAGGACTCCGTCGAGGCGCTCTCGCTGGATCTCCGCGAGGCCGGCTACGAGGTCGTCGCCTGCGCCGACGCGGTCGAGTTCCTCCTGCAGCTTG
>CAZYRM010000059.1:0-34401 GCA_964649705.1 uncultured Planctomycetia bacterium | reverse complement strand
AGAACGAGCACGAGAACGATTTCGAGCCCGATCACGAGCACGCCACCGCCACCGAAGTGGCCGGGGTGTAGTGCTGCACGTCTAGAGGGGAATGGGGACGCGCAGGGAGGAGTCGATCCAGCCGCCTGCGAGGACGACGTCGCCATCGTAGAGGGCGAGGGCCTGGCCGGGCGTGACGGCGCGCTGGGGTTCGTCGAAGCGGACCTCGATGCCCCCCTCGGCGTCCAGTCGCGCCGTCGCCGGCGCGGGGCGGTGATGGTACCGGATCTGCGCCCCGCAGCGGACCTCCTCGCGAGGCTCCGGAATCGCCGACCACCTCACCCCCGAGGCGACGAGGCCGTCGCAGAGCGTGTCCTCGTCGAAGCCGACCACGACCGTGTTCGACTCCGTCAGGATGTCGACGACGTACGCGGGGCGGCCGAGCGCGACGCCGAGCCCGTGGCGCTGGCCGATCGTGAAGAGCGGCGTCCCCTCGTGGCGGCCGACGAGGCGGCCCTGGAGGTCTCGGATCTCGCCGGGCCGGAACGCCTCCGGAACTCGCTCGCGGACGACGCGGCCGTAGTCGTCATCGGGGACGAAGCAGATCTCCATGCTCTCGGCCTTCTCGGCGACAGGCAGGCCTGCGCGACGGGCGACGTCGCGGACCTCGGGCTTCGTCATCGCCCCGAGAGGCAGGAGGGTCCTCGATAGCTGCTCCTGCGAGAGCTGGGCGAGTGCGTAGGACTGGTCCTTGGCCGCGTCGGCGCCCCGACGTACAGCCCATCGGCCGTTGGGGCGCCGCTCGACGCGCGCATAGTGCCCCGTGGCCACCGCGTCGGCCCCCATCCCGTCGGCCCACTCCAGGACGCGGCCGAACTTGAGGTCCCGGTTGCACATCACGCAGGGGTTGGGAGTCCGTCCGCGCGCATATTCCGCGGCAAACGTGCCGATGAGACGATCGAAGTCGTCCTTCAGGTTGGCTGCATAGAACGGGATGCCGATCGCCGCCGCCACGCGACGTGCGTCGGTGGCATCGACCACGCTGCAGCACGACTTGTGGGACGTCCGCGGGCGGAGCGTCGAGACGCCGTTGCGCATGAAGAGTCCGACCACGTCGTGGCCGGCCTCCCTGAGCAGGAGCGCCGCCACGCTCGAGTCGACTCCGCCGGACATGCCGCAAACGATCCGCATGGCAACCTCGCACGATATCAACTGAACTGCCCGCCGTCAAAAACGTTTGCGACGGTCAGGGGCGTGGCATAGAATCCCTCCCCCTCCGGATCCCCTGCGAGAGTCGTTCATGCCCGATTGGATCAACCTCCTGGCGGAAGGCGCGACCCAGCCGAACCCCGGCGGCCAGATCTGGAGCATGGCCGTGACGGTCGGCGCCGCCATGCTGGTCTTCTACCTCATCCTCTGGCGCCCCCAGGCGAAGAAGGACAAGGAGCGTCAGGAGCAGCTCTCCAACGTCAAGAAGAACGACCGGGTCCTGACGCAGGGGGGGATCTACGGTGTGGTAAAATTCGTCGACGACAAGGAGGTCCTGCTCAGGGTCGACGACGAGAACAAGGTCGTCATCCGCTTCGCCAAGAGCGCCATCGTGGGCATCGAGAGGCCGGCAGGCGAAGGGGCGGGGGAGACGAAGTGAACCATCGCGTCCGGGCGATCGCCGTCCTCGGGCTCCTCGCGGTCCTGGCCGCGGGGTGCAACCCCGAGGTCACGAACGGAGGTAACGGCGGGGCCGTCCCCTCCGAGGGCGCCCATCTCTACCGCGTCGCCGTCCGCACCGAGGGTGTCCCCGCGGAGAAGGTCGACGCGCTCGTCGAGGCCGCCGCGGAGCTCGTGCGCCGACGGCTGTCGATCGAGGGGTACGCCTCCTACCGCGTCGAGAAGGGGGAAGGGCAGCAGCTCGCCGTGGCGATCGGGGGCGACGCGCGCCCCGAGGACCTGCGCCTGCTCATCGAGAAGTCCTCGTCACTCGCCTTCCGCGTGGAGGCTGGAGTCGAGGAGTACCGCGCCGCCGTGTATCCGCGGAAGGCCCCCGAGGGGTTCCGGTGGTTCACGAAGCCGGTCGACCCGCACGACGTGGTCGCCGGCGCGGCGTACCGGATCCTGGCCGAGGAGGCGCCCACGGTCTCGGGCAACGGCGCGGTCGTGGCCGAGACCGTCCCAGGCACGAGCGGCACCGACGTCCTGATCACGCTGACGCCCGCGGCGATCGCGGCGCTCCAGGCGGTCCTCCTCCGCGCGTCCCCGAACTCCCGCGTCGCGATCACGGTGAACGAAGTCCTCGTCGCGGCCCCCCAGTTCGGCACGCGGATCGACGGGAGCGACGTGACGCTCTCCGGAGGCTACGAGAACGACAAGGCGCAGGCCATCGCGGCCGGGCTGAATGCCGCGATCGTCCCTCGCCACCTCGAATTCCTCACCGAGCAGACGCTCGGCCCCCCTCAGCCGGACACCGCCGACGCACGTCGGTAGCGCCCTGTCCGGTTCAACGTTTTCAGTCTTCTCCCTGGAGATCCACACCCATGGAACAGCAGAACCTCCGCTGGTGGCTCGTCATCATCGCCCTGGTGACGCTCAGCCTCGGCTACATCGGTCTCCCGATCCCGAACAAGCCCGGCGCGGACTCGCTCGGCTTCCTCCGCGACCGGAAGATCAACCTCGGCCTCGACCTGCAGGGCGGGTCGGAGATCCGCGTCGAGTTCGACCTGGACAAGGCCGAGGCGGGGGTCGCGGACTTGAAGGAGAACCGCGCGAAGCTGGTCGAGGCGATTGCGCATGCTCACGAGACCCTCTCGCGCCGCATCAACCTGCACGGCGTCAAGGAGCCGCGGATCCAGATCTACGGCGAGACGCAGATCCTCATCCAGCTTCCGGGGCAGGACCGTCTCGAGATGGAGCGGGTGAAGAAGATCATCTACGGCTCGGGGAAGCTCGAGTTCTGCATGGTCGACTCGAACCAGAACGACCTGAACGTGCCCGTCCCGGGGACCCGGGTGCTCCAGCGCGAGGAAAAGCGCGGTGACTCGGAGCCCGGGGCGACCACGCAGGTCCGTGTGCGGATCCCCGCCCCGATCACGGGTGCGGAGGTGTCCGACGCGTCGGCGAGCTTCGAGGACGAGGGGTGGCAGGTCAACCTGCGCTTCCACCCGAAGGGCGCGCGGCTCTTCGGGACGCTGACCTCGCAGAACGTGGGCAAGCCGTTCGCGATCATCCTCGACGGGAAGGTGGTCAGCGACCCGGAGATCAAGCAGGCGATCACGGACGGGAGCTGCCGGATCACGGGGAACTTCGACGAGCAGCGGGCGAAGGACCTGGCGACGGTGCTCAAGTCGGGCAGCCTCGCAGCGCCGCTCAAGCTCGCGGGGGAGAACTACGTCGGACCCTCGCTCGGGCAGGACTCGATCCGCCGCGGCGTGTGGGCGGGGATCTTCGCCGTCGCCGCGGTCTTCCTGTTCATGCTGATCTACTACAGGAAGATCGGAATGGTCGCGAACGTCGCCATGTTCGCGAACGTCATGATGCTGCTCGGGATCCTGGCGCTCTTCGGGGCCACGCTGACCCTCCCCGGGATTGCCGCCATCGTGCTGACGTTGGGCATGGCGGTCGACGCGAACATCCTGATCAACGAACGCATACGCGAGGAGTCGGCGAAGGGTAAGTCGCCGCTCCAGGCCTTCGACGCGGGGTACGACCGCGCCTTCCTCACGATCTTCGACTCCAATATCACGACGCTGTTCGCGGGGATCATCCTGTACTACGTCGGGAGCGGCCCGATCCAGGGGTTCGCCGTGGCGCTCTCGGTCGGCATCGTGACGACGATGATCACCGCCCTGTGGGTCGGGAAGATCATCACGCGGTACATGCTCCTCGGCGGCTCGTTCGCCGAGTTCCGCATGATGAAGCTGTTCGACAAGCCGAGCTTCGTGTTCTCGGCGAAGGGGCGGCTCGCCTTCCTCTGCTCCTTCACGTTCATCGCGGCGGGGCTCGGGTTCGTGGTCTGGCGCGGCGAGAAGATCCTGAGCATCGACTTCCGCGGCGGGACGATCATGAATCTGCAGTTCAACGGCCCCACGGACATCGACACGGTGAGGAACGGCGTCCGCGACATCAAGGACCCCGCGGGGCACTCGACCTACGGCGACGCCGAGGTGCAGAGCGTATACATGACGGCGGGCGCCGGAGAGCAGGCCGCGTCGAACATCTTCCAGGTGCGCGTCGGGGAGAGTGACAGCGACGCCCTCAAGGGGGCGCTCGCGAAGCAGTTCGCGGGCAAGGTCCCGTCGGCGCCGATCGTGGAGATGGACCCGATCACGACGCCTGGGAAGTACCAGGGCGCCCTCCAGCTCAGGATCGGCCTGTCGGAGGAGATGGACCGGGGCGTGTTCCAGGACAAGCTGCGTCAGGCGATCAAGTCCGTCGCGAGCGACCCGCCCCCGATGGTCATCGAGCCCAGGCAGGGGTCGAGCAAGGAGTTCGTGGTCGCGATCAAGTCCGACGCGAGCCAGTCGGAGGTCATCGAGGCGATCAAGAAGGCGAAGGCCGAGCTCAAGCTCGCGCCTGACCCGTTCCCGTTCGTCTCGTCGATCGGCGCCTCGGTCGCGAAGGAGATGAAGTCGAAGGCCGCGCAGGCGCTTCTCTTCTCGTGGATCGCGATGATTGTCTACCTTGCGTTCCGGTTCGAGTTCATCTACGGCGTGGCCGCGGTGATCGCGCTGATCCACGACGTGCTCTTCACGCTCGGGGTCGTGAGCGTGGTGTCCTGGCTCCTGCCGAAGACGCTGGGGATCGACCTCGACCTGGGGCTCTCCGCGGTGGCGGCGTACCTCACGATTGTCGGGTACTCCGTGAACGACACGATCGTCATCTTCGACCGGATACGAGAGAACTTGAAGGACATGAAGCGGGACATGTTCTCGGTGGTGATGGATGCGAGCGTGAACCAGACGCTCTCCAGGACGTTCCTGACGAGCTTCACGGTGTTCCTGACGGCCATCGTGCTGTTCCTCCTGACGGCGCGGAGCGGCGGCGGGATTGCGAGCTTCGCCTTCCCGCTCATCGTGGGCGTGATCGTCGGGACGTACAGCTCGGTCTTCATCGCCAGCCCCGTGGTGATGTGGTGGAGGGGGAATCGCCCGGCGGTGAGCTAGACAGGCAACGGAAACCGAATCGTCGCAGGGGCCAGGCGTACGCAAGTCGCTTGGCCCCTGTTGTTTAATGCGATTCCTCCGGGCAGGACGCTTCTCCCTTGTACTTTGTAAACTACATTATGTACTTTATGCTCCTGCGTCGGGGCATGGACTCCGGCCGATAATGGACGTAGGGGAGCACCTCGACAGGAGGGGAATACGATGGGGATGAAGGCCAAGGTCGGCTTGCTGGCCCTTCTCGTGGCTACCGTCGCGGGCGCGATCGCCTTCGACAAGTTCCGCGCGAAGACCGCCTCCACGACGGACCAGGTCGAGCCGCAGAAGTCCGACGGTCCCGCCGCGCCGGAGGTCGCCGCCACGCCCACCGTGAAGGGCCCATTGACGCCGGTGAGGGAGATCGTCACCAAGGCCACCAAGCCCGAGCCGCCGCCCCGCCCGAAGGCGCCGACCCCGCCGGCCGACGGTCCCAGGCCTCCGGCCCGCACCGATGTGACAAACGTCGATCCCGTGAAGCCGAGAGACACGTACAACCCCTTCACCTCCGACCCCGTCGAGGTCGCGAAGACCACGCCGCCGAAGGCCGAGCTCCCGAAGCCACCGGAGCCGTCCGTCGAGATCGTGAATCGCAACGAGCCGGCCAAGCCCGCGCCCACAGTCGACTCCCCGACCGTCATCCGCCCGCCGGCGGAAGAGACGCCGAAGCCGACCGCCCCCGGGCCGATCGCGCCCGACACGTACGAGATCGCCGTCGGTGACTCGCTCTACGTCATCTCGCAGAAGGTGTACGGCTCGCCCCGCCACTGGAGGGAGATCTTCGACGCCAACCGCGACACGCTCGAGGCGGAGGATCGCCTGGTCGTCGGGAAGAAGATCCGCATCCCGAAGATCGCCGCGGCGCCCGCGCCGAAGGCGCCCGAGATCGCCCCGCTGACGCCGCCCATCGAGCTGGCGGGGAAGAAGACGCACGTCGTGAAGGCCGGGGACAGCCTGTCCACGATCTCCAAGCTCTACTTCAAGGAGAGCCGCTTCTGGGAGAAGATCGCCGAGGCGAACTCGAAGTTCCTCAAGGACCCGCACGACCTGAAGGTCGGGATGGTCCTCGTGATCCCGGAAATCGAGGCGGCGCCCGCGGTGAAGGCTCCGGAGGCCGCACCGACCGTCGCGCCCACTGCGCCCGCCCCGGAGCTCGGCGGCAAGAAGGTCCACGTCGTCGGCGAGGGGGACAGCCTCTCGACGATCTCGCAGAAGCACTTCGGAACGACGAAGCACTGGAAGGCGATCTTCGAGGCCAACCGGGGCATCCTGTCGAGCCCGGACGCCCTTTCGGTCGGTATGAAGCTCGTCATCCCGGAGATCGCCGCGGCGCCCGCGCCGGCCGCCGGCGCGCCTTCGGCCCCCAGGGCCCCGTCCGTCCCCACGGAGCTGGCGGCGCTCGGGACCCCCTACACGGTGCAGGAGGGGGACACGCTGACGTCGATCGCGGAGAAGTTCCTCGGATCGCAGAACGAGTGGAGCCGGATCTCCGCGCTCAACGTGGGGATTACGATGAAGGACGCCGACCACCTCTCGGTGGGGATGGTCATCGTCATTCCCAAGGGGGCGGAGAAGCCGGTCCCGGCCCCGCCGAAGCCGCCGGTCCTGTCGCCCGCGCCCAAGTCCCCAGGGCTGGAGAGGATCGACTCGGCCCCGTCCATGTCGAAGAAGGAGCCCGAGCCTCCCAAGAAGGATGGGGCGGGATCCTCCACGGGATCCAAGCTGGGGATCGAGTAGGCCCACCTCTTCGGGCGGAACAGCGATGGGCGGCCCAGCGGGCCGCCCCTACTTGCCGAGCTCGAGGCGGCGCGCGATCTTCCGGTCGAACCCCGCGGCGATGATGCGCCCCTGGGTCGACAGGACGTCGTACTCCACGCGGTGGTACGCCATCGTCTTCTCGGTCGTGTCGAACACGCCGAACGCCGCCTTCGGGCTGCCGTCCCGCGGCTGGCCCACGCTTCCCGGGTTGATGAGGTAGGTCTTCATCCGCTCGAGCTTGAACGTCTTGGGCTCGTGCAGGTCGGTCTCCAACTGCCCGCGGCACACGAAGAGCGGCGCGTGCGTGTGCCCGAAGAAGCAGATGTCGAGGCCGAGGTAGTTGTTCTGCATGAAGACGATGTTCTCGCGGATGATGTCGATCGTCAGGATGTACTCGTCCTCGTGCCTCGGCGATCCGTGGACCATCAGGAAATTCATGTCCACGACCTTGATCTTCGGCAGCGCCCTCAGCCACTCCACTTGGGGCTTCGTGAGCTGCTCCCGCGACCATTCGATGACCTGAATCGTCTCCTTCTTCACGCTCGGGTCGATCGGCGACGCCCCGGTCAGGAACCGGTCGTGGTTCCCGTTGATGCACTCGACGCCCGCCCCCATCAGGACCTCGATGCACTCCTTCGGGCTCGCGTTGTAGCCGATGAGGTCGCCGAGGCAGAGGATCTTCTCGACCCCCTCCGCCCGCATCTTCTCCATGACGGTGAGGAGCGCCTCGATGTTCGAGTGGATGTCGGCGATGATGCCGTAGCGCATGGTTGATCTTTCGGCCGAGTCGCCTATCTAAGCGTACGGGTGTCGTCCGGAATCGGCCCCGAGGCGACCCACCCGAGCTTCTCCGCCGCGCGGCGATAGTACGATTCGCCGGGCGGCGCGACCAGTCGGAGCGGCGTCCGCGAACGGCCGATCCGCAGCCGGTCGCCCTGTTTCAAGTATACGAAGACCTGCCCGTCCAGGGTGAGGACGGTCTCCTCGGGGTTCCTGACGATTTCCACCTCGACGGCCTCCGCGCCGGGGACCACGATCGGGCGCAAGCCGAGCGTCACGGGGCAGATCGGCGTCACGGCGATGGCGTCGAGCTCCGGATGGAGCACCGGCCCGCCCGCCGAGAGGGAGTGGGCGGTCGATCCCGCCGGGGTCGACACGATCAGTCCGTCCCCCGCGAATGCGGCGATCCCGGCCCCTCCGGCCGACACGCGGAGGTGCACGACGCGCGAGATGGTCCCCCGCGTGACCACGGCGTCGTTGGCCGCACGGAAGGACTCGACCGCCTCCCCGTCGCGCACCACCTCGACCGACAGCGCGAGGCGCTCGGACGGGGGCGTCTTCCCCGAGACGACCGACGGCAGGTGGTGGAGGAACCCGTCGAGCGTCCACATCGACAGGAACCCCCGCTTTCCGGGGTTGACGCCCGCGATGGGCGTCCCGGGGTCGGCCAGCCGACGGTACGCCGCGAGGACGGAACCGTCGCCTCCGAACACCACGGCGAGGTCCGCCTTCGTCCGCGAGAGGTCCATCCGCTCGGTCAGGTCGACCGCGACGACCTCGGCGCGCTCCCGGATCCGCGGGATGGCGGCGTTCGCGGCCGCGGCGACGCGCGGCTTCCGCCCGTCCCCCAGGACGAGGATGCGTCTCTTTCGGGCCGCCACGCGCTACCCCTTCGCCAGGTCGCGCGTGGGGGACTCCATGAGCTGCCTCACGGAGCGGGCGATCCCCGCCACGTCGAGGCCCAGGTCGGCCAGGAGCTGCTCGCGGGAGCCGTGCTCGATGTACCGGTCCGGCAGCCCGAGGCGGACGATCTTGGAGACCTCCGCTCCGGCCGCCTGCGCGGCCTCGAGGACGGCCGATCCGAATCCGCCTGCGAGGTTATGGTCCTCGACGGTCATGACGAGCGGCTGCTCGGCGAGGAGCCGCGTGAACAGCTCCACGTCCACCGGCTTCGCGAAGCGGCCGTTGACCACCGTGAGGTCGATCCCCTCCTTCGCGAGGATCTCGGCGACCTCGAGGCAGGGATAGACCATGTGGCCGTAGCCGACGAGGGCCCCGTCCTTCCCCTCGCGCAGGACCTCCGCCTTCCCCAGCTCGATCGGGGCGTGCGGGACCTCCTCGCGGTCGGGGATGTTCGCCCTGGGGTAGCGGATCCCGCACGGGCCGTTCATCGAGGCCGCGTACTCGAGCATCAGCCTGAGCTCCTCGCCGTCCTTCGGGGACATGAGGACCATCCGCGGGAAGACGCGCATGTAGGCGATGTCGGCCACGCCGTGGTGGGTCGGCCCGTCGGCGCCCGCGAGCCCCCCACGGTCCATGCAGAACACGACGGGCAGGTTCTGAAGGCAGACCTCGTGGAAGATCATGTCGTAGGCGCGCTGCAGGAACGTCGAGTAGATCGCCGCGAACGGCCTCATGCCCGCCGCGGCCATCCCCGCGGCGAAGGCGACGCCGTGCTGCTCGCAGATCCCGACGTCGAACGCGCGGTCCGGGAAGGCCTTCTGGAACTCCAGCACGCCCGTCCCGTCGGGCATCGCCGCCGTCAAGGCGATGATCCGCTTGTCCTTGTGGGCGAGGTCGATCAGGTGCTTCGCGAAGGTCTTCGTCCACGTCGGCTTCATCGAGATCTTCTGCGTCGCCTGGCCCGGGACCATGCAGGACTCCGGGGCCGGCGCCGGGGGGGCCGCGTGGAAGGCGAAGGGGTCCTTGTCGTTCCCGACCCGCCCGCGGCCCTTCTCGGTGATCACGTGGAGGAGGACGGGTCCCTCGATGCGCCTCACGTCGTGGAGCGTCTCCACGAGCTTGGGGATGTCGTGGCCGTCGACGGGGCCGTAGTAGTGGAACCCGAGCTGCTCGAAGAGGTAGCCGCCCAGCGTCGCCTTCATCGCCTCGCGGACCATGTCGAGCGCCTTCTCGGCCGTCCCGCCGACGAGCGGGAGCTTCGTGAGGATGTTGTGCGCCTCGTTCTTGAGGTCCGTGTAGAGCGGGATCATCCTGACCTTGTGGAGGTAGGTCGACAGCGCGCCGACCGTCTTCGCGATCGACATCTTGTTGTCGTTCAGGACGACCAGGAAGCTCTTTTTCAGATGCCCCGCGTGGTTGAGGGCCTCGAACGCCACGCCGCACGTCATCGACCCGTCGCCGACCATCGCGACCACGCGGCGGTGGCGGTTCGAGAAGAGGTCTCCGACCGCCAGCCCGAGCGCCGTCGACGTCGCCGTGCCCGCGTGCGCGAACGTGAACGGGTCGTAGGGGCTCTCTTCCTTCGAGCCGAAGCCCGTGACGCCTTTGTACTGGCGCAGCGAGTCGAACCGCTCGCGCCGGCCGGTCAGGATCTTGTGCGTGTACGTCTGGTGGGAGACGTCGAAGACGAGGCGGTCCTCGATGAAGTCGTAGACGTAGTGGAGCGCGACGGTCAGCTCCACGACGCCGAGGTTCGACCCGAGGTGCCCTCCGTTGTGAAGGACGACGCGGAGGATCTCCGCGCGGATCTCGTCCGCGACCGCCTGGAGCTTCTCGAGGGGAAGCTTCTTCAGGTCTTGCGGAGACTGGATGGCGGAGAGCAGGCTGGTCATAGACCCTCCTCAGTGGCTTCGGTCACGTACGTATTCCGCGAGCGCGGCCAGGACGCGGCCCCGCGCCCCGAAGGGACGCACGGCCGCCAGCGCGCGGTCGACGAGGCGCTTCGCGACCTCGCGAGACCGCTCGATCCCGTACACGCTCGGGTAGGTCAGCTTCTTCGAATCGGCGTCCTTGCCGGCGGTCTTCCCAAGCTCCTCGGTCGTGCCTACCACGTCGAGGATGTCGTCGACGACCTGGAAGGCCAGGCCGAGGTTCTTTCCGTACCGCGTGGCCAGGGCGAGGTCCGCCTTCGAGGCCCGCGCGGAAATCGCCCCGCAGCGGGTGGCGCAGGTGATGAGCGCGGCGGTCTTGTGGAGGTGGATGTACTCCAGGTGGCCGGCGTCGCGCTTTCCGTTCTCGGCCTCCAGGTCCGCGACCTGCCCGCCGACCATCCCGCGGGTCCCCGCTGCGATGCCGATCTCCTTCACGAGTGCGGGAACCACGGCCGCCGTCGGCGTCTTCGCGGCGACGAGCTCGAAGGCGTAGGTCAGAAGGCCGTCGCCGGCCAGGATCGCCATCGCCTCGCCGAAGACCTTGTGGTTGGAGGGTTTGCCCCGGCGGAAGTCGTCGTCGTCCATCGCCGGCAGGTCGTCGTGGATGAGCGAATAGGTGTGGATACACTCCAGCGCGCAAGCGGCGGGGAGGGCGTCCGCGAGGCGGCCTCCCAGCATCCTCGCCGTCTCGACGACGAGCAGGGGGCGGAGGCGTTTCCCTCCGGCGAAGAGCGAGTACCTCATCGCCCGGTGGATGCTGTCGGGGTAGAGGGACTCCGCGGGCATCCAGCGGCGGAGGGCCGCCTCGACACGGGCGGCGGTCGGGCCGATGAGTCGGTCGATGCCCGAGCTCGCCTGCTTCTTCACCTTGTCACGTGTTGCGACTGTCATCTGCTAGAATGGCAACTCGTCCCGATCCTCTTTGCCTTTCGGTGATTGTGGCGCTTTCTTTGCGGGGGAGGCCTGGGCCCTCGCCTCGCGCTCGGCCTCCTCGGAGGCCTTCACGTCGAAGGGCTGCGGCGCGGCCTGGCCCGTCTGGTCCTTGAGGAGGATCTGGATCCGCTTCTCGGCCCCCTCGAGGATCTGGTAGCACTGCCGGAGCGCCTTGATCCCCTCCTCGTACTGGGCGAGCGACTCCTCCAGCCCGAGCGAGCCGCCCTCCAGCGCCTGGATCGACTTCTCGACCTGGCCCAGGAAGTCCTCGAAACGCTCCTTGCCCTTCATGTTCGACCCATAGGTACAAGCGGGGAATCGTAACGAATCCGCAGTCCGTCGTCAATCCCGGAGCGAGGGTCGGAGCGCGGTCAATTCGCCGCGACGAGGTCCTTCTCGGTCAGCTCGTGGGCGGCCTTCTCGTGCTCCCACTCCAGGAGGCCGATCGACTCGTAATGCGGGCGGATCCGCTCGGAGAGCAGGTGGATGTGCTTGAGGTTGGGGATGATGCGCCGGAACATCATCTTGCGGAAGGTCGACATGAACTCGCTGGCGAGGATCAGCTCGTTCCAGGCCTTCCGGGTCATCGCGTGGGCCCAGTACTCGTCGTAGAACTCGTGGGCAAGGAAGCGGTTCCTGAGGAGGAGCGACATCTCGAACGCCCAGTCCTCCCGGTCGCGGATCTCCGCCGCGGGGAGGTCGTGCGTGTAGGCCTCCCTCAGGGCGACCACGCCGAAGTGCACGTGGCGAGCCTCGTCGGTCATCACACGGCGCAGGAGGTCCTTGAGGAGAGGCTCCCGGGTGTTGTTGCGCATGGTCCCGAACGCCCCGAGCGCGAGCCCCTCGATCATGATCTGCATCCCGAGGAACTTGATGTCCCACCGGGAGTCCCGCATGAGGGCCTCGATGATTACGTACAGGTTGTCGTTGATCTGGTAGATGCGCCCCATCTTCTCGGCCAGGTAGCGGTGGAAGACCTCGACGTGGCGCCCCTCGTCGACGACCTGCGTGGAGCCGTAGAACTTCCCGTCCATCCAGCCCACGGCCTGGGTTACCTGGCACGCGGCGTAGAGAGCCCCCTGCTCGCCGTGGAGGAACTGCGAGAGGAGCCACGAGGTCAGTTCCTTCCTCTGGAGGGCCTTCTCGCGCTCGGGGAGCAGCCGGTACGCGGGGATCTCCTTGAGGGGGAGGATCCGGTCTTCCATCAGCTCGTTCGCCGAGTCGTGCGGGTCGACGGTCCGCTTCCAGTCGAGGTCGGTGGCGCCGTCCCACTGGGACTTCTTAGCCGCCGCGTAGAGCTTCGCGAGCTCGGGCTGGTCGCGCTTGTACTCCCAGTTGAAGCGGGCCTGGTAGTGCGTCGGCACGTCGGTGTGGTCGCGCTTTCCGACCTGCATCACGAAGCCGCGGACGGCGGGGCCCAGGAGGCCGAGGAGGACGCGCACGTTCTTCACCTTGGCCGCGTCGCGAAGCGTCTGGCCGTGCTCGGAGGCGTTCTTGAGGAGCTGGCGGAAGTCCATGGCTATCTCCCGAAGAAAAGCTGTCGTGCGAGGTCACGCGTCCGGTCGACGGGGCCCCAGAGGGGCTCTCGGAGCGGCCCGGCGGCGACCTGGACGAGGGGCGAGGCGATGACCATCATGATCGCCCCGCGGACGTGCAGGCCTTCGCGGAAGCGGCCCGAGCCCTCCTCGCTGATGAAGCGCTCGACCAGGTCGATGAGCGGGACCACGTCGGAGAGCACGAGGTCGCGGCCGGGCCCGGGGCCGCCCATCACCTCGCGCAGAAGGATGGCTGCGAGGTCCGGGTGGGCCTGGAGGAACTCGAGGTAGGCGTCGACGGTCCCATCGAACCGCCTCTCGAAGGGGACATCCGCCGAGAAGGCCGCCACGAGCGCGTCACGGAGCCCGCCGAACGCACGGTGGACCACGGCGGCGTAGAGCTGGTCCTTGGACGCGAAGTGGTAGAAGAGGGAGGGGCGGGTGATCCCGGCACGAGAGGCGATGTCCTCGAGGCGCGCCGCGACGAATCCGGCCTTTCCGAACTCGACCTCCGCGGCCTGGAGGACCCGTTCTTCCGTCGCGACGTCGATGGAATCAGACTTCGGTCGTCCCATTCACGGGAAGATATCGACGCTCCAGTCGATTATCAACACAAATAATCGACTGCCGTGACGAATGAATGCAACAGCCTACGGAGCAATCGGATCCGATCCGTCCACCCGACTTCGGATGGAGGCCTCCCGCGCTCGGGTATGGAGGAGATCCCCGGGCGCGACGTCCTCGGCCTTCCTGACGACCTTCCCCGTGCGAGCGTTCCTGGTGATCGAGTAGCCGCGATCGAGCACGCGGAGCGGCGAGAGGGCATCGAGGCGGCTTCCAAGGGCGCCGATGGCCTCCTTCGCCGTGGCGAATCGGGCAGTGATCGCCGCTTGGAGCATCTTCTCGAGGTCTCCGGCGCGCCGACGCTCGTTCCTCGTCCTCGTGGCGGGCGTCAGCGCACGAAGGCGCCCCTCGAGGCCGTCGAGCCGCTCCTTCCAGGCGCGCGGGAGGCCCTCCATCGCGCGCTGCAGCCTCTCGGCGTTCACGTCCATCGTCTGCTGGAGCTGCTGGAGGCGATCGAGCGGCCTCTGGAGCGCGGCGCTTCCCTTGAGCCCGTCCAGCGTCCGCTTCGCGAGCTCGATGCGGGAGGTCAGGGCCTGCTTGAGCCTCGCGGCGTGCTGGTCGAGGTCCGCCACGAGGTCCGCCTTGACGGGGACGACGAGCTCGGCCGCCTCGCTCGGCGTGAGAGCCCTCTTGTCGGCAACCAGGTCGGCGATCGTGACGTCCACCTCGTGACCCACCGCCGAGACCACGGGGACCGGCGAGGCGGCGATCGCCCTGGCGACGCCCTCGTCGTTGAAGGCCCAGAGGTCCTCCGCGCTGCCGCCTCCGCGGCCGACGATCATGACGTCCACGTCGGCCCATGCGCCCGCGGCGCGGACCGCATCGCGGACCTCCCCTGGGGCCTCGTCCCCCTGCACGCGGCAGGGGAAGATCATCACCTCCAGGTTCGGGAAGCGCTTCCCGAGCACGCCGAGCATGTCGCGCAGCGCCGCGCCGCTCGGGGAGGTGACGATGGCGACCCGCCTCGGCACCCGCGGCAACGGGCGCTTGCGGGCGCGTTCGAAGAGCCCCTCCGCCTCCAGGCGGCTCTTGAGCTGCTCCAGGGCGAGCTGCGCGGCGCCCTTCCCGAGCGGCTCGATCCGGTTGACGACGATCTGGTGCTGGCCGTAGGCCTCGTAGACGGTCACCTTGCCGTTGGCGAGGACTTCCAGGCCGTCCTTGAGCTCGAAGCGCACGCCCCGCGCGACCCCGGCGAACATGACGGCGCGGAGCTGGGCGTTGGCGTCCTTGAGCGAGAAGTAGCAGTGTCCGCTGGGCATCTGGCGGCGGAAGTTGCTCACCTCGCCGCTCACCCAGACGACGCCGACGTTCGCCTCGACGAGCGACTTGATCCGCCTCGTCACCTCCGTGACGGTCAGCGGCTTCGCGGAGCTGGCTTCGAGGCCGAATGCGGGCATGTCAGGCTCCACGGACTGGCGGGGCGCCGGGGCCGACGCTGTCGCCGATCATGACGCGGCGAACGTCGACGGCCTTGCCGCTGTCGGTCTCGATCGTCGCCAGGGCGCCGCAGATGCGGACGTCCCCCTCCGCGACGTCGAAACGCGCGTGCATCCGGGTCGTGAAGTTGTAGAGGACGCTCTCCTTGGTGCGGCCGATGACGCTGTCGTAGGGGCCGGTCATGCCCAAGTCCGTCACGTAGGCCGTGCCCTTCGGGAGGACCCGCTCGTCGGCCGTCGGGATGTGCGTGTGCGTGCCGACCAGGAAGCTGGCCCGCCCGTCCAGGTGCCAGCCCATGGCGATCTTCTCGCTCGTCGCCTCGGCGTGGAAGTCGACGACGACCACCTTCGCCTTGGAGGCCGCGTCGTTGACGAGCTTGTCCGCAGCCTTGAAGGGGCAGTCCACCGGGTCCATGAAGACGCGGCCGATCAGGTTGATGACCGCCACGGGGTAGCCGCTCCGCGTGACGACGTGGACGATCCCCTTGCCGGGGCACTCGGGGGGCAGGTTTCCGGGCCGGATGAGCCGAGGCTCCGACGCGAAGATCTTCATGACCTCGCGCCGTCGCCAGACGTGGTCGCCCGTCGTCACGACGTCGGCACCGGCCTTGAGGATCGCCTCGACGTCGTTGGGGAAGAGTCCGCTGCCGTTTGCGACGTTCTCGCCGTTCACCACGCAGAGGTCGACCTGCTCCTTCTTGAGGAGGTCGGGGAGCCGCCGGGTGAGCGCATCGCGCCCCGGCCTCCCGATGACGTCGCCCAGGGCGAGAATCCGGATCCGCACGAATGCACCTGTTCCACGCAGAGGCCTCGGGCGACCCCACGGGTCGCCCCTACTGGTCTACCGAGCGTATTCGACGCAGCGGGTCTCTCGGATCATCGTGACGCGGATCTCCCCGGGATAGACGAGCTCGCGCTCGATCTCCCGGGCGATCTCGCGGCAGGTGACCTGGGCCTGCCGGTCGTCCATCTTGTGCGCGTTCGCCATCACCCGGACCTCGCGGCCCGCCTGGATCGCGTAGGCGTGGTCCACGCCCGGGAAGGCGTTCGCGATCTCCTCCAGCTTCTCCAGCCGCTTGATGTACTTGTCCAGCGTCTCTCGCCTCGCCCCCGGACGCGCCGCCGAGATGGCGTCCGCCGCCGTGGCGATGACCGTGTATACGCTCGACGCCTTCGACGTCTCGTGGTGCCACATCGCCGTGTCCACGACCTCGTGCCGCTCGTTGAACCGCTTGAGCAGCTCCGCGCCGATCACCGTGTGGCTCCCCTCCATCTCCTGGTCCACCGCCTTGCCGATGTCGTGGAGGAGCCCGCAGCGCTTCGCCATCCTGACGTCGAGCCCGAGCTCGCCCGCGATCGACCCCGCGAGGTGCGCCACCTCCTTCACGTGCTCCAGGACGTTCTGCCCGTAGCTCGCCCTGTAGCGCAGCCTCCCGAGGAGCATCGTCACTTTCGGATGCAGGTCGACGATCTCCATTTCCTGCACCGTCGTCCGCCCGAGCTCGCGCACGACGTCCTCCATCTCCCGCTTCGTCGCCTCGACGACCTCCTCGATGCGCGCGGGGTGGATCCGTCCGTCCGCGACGAGCTTCTCCATCGAGCGCCTCGCCATCTCCCGCCGGACGCCGTCGAAGGCGGAGACCACCACCAGCCCCGGCGTGTCGTCCACGATCACGTCCACGCCCGTCGAGCGCTCGAACGCGCGGATGTTCCGCCCTTCGCGGCCGATGATCCGCCCCTTCATGTCGTCGCTCGGCAGGTCGACGGAGCTGACCGCCCGCTCGGCGCTCGTCTCCGCCGCGCAACGCTCCAGCGCCGTCACGACGATCGCGCGCGCCTGCTCCCCGGCCGTCTCCCTCGCGCGCTCGACCGACCGCTTGATGAACTCCGCGTTCTCCTGGGCGACCTCGCGCTCCAGCTTCTCCAGCAGGAGCGTCGTCGCCTGGTCCCGGCTCATCCCGCTGATCCGGTGAAGCTGCTCCTTCTGCTGCGACAGGAGCTGCGCGATCTGCGTCCGCTGCCCCTCGACCTCGCCGATCTTCGCCTTGTAGTCGGTCTCGAGCTGCTCGAGCTGCTTCTCGCGGCGCTGCATCTGCTCGAGCTTCTTGTCGAGGGCGTCCTCGCGCTTCAGGATCCTCCGCTCGAGCCCCTTCAGCTCCTCGCGGATCTCCTGGGCCTCCTTGTCGGCGGCCTCCTTCCGCTTGAGCGACTCCTCCTTGAACTTCAGCTCCGCCTCGGCGACGGCGCGGGAGGCGTCCTTCTGCGCGGCCTCCTTGACCTTCTCCGCCTCGATGGCCGCGCTCCGGCCGATCAGGTGGTTCCGCACCAGGATGACGCCGGCGCCGGCGAGGACGCCTACGATCGCGTAGATCCAGTCCACGTTCGCATACCCCTTTCGTAGCCCGAGCGGTCCGGGAAAGACCGTCGGCCATCAGGGGCGCGTCGAGGACGGGCGCGAACCGGCGCTCAGGAGAGGAGGTCTTCGGAGGGGCTCACCCGCCGTCGGGCACGACGCACCACCTCCGCCAGGGGGAGGTTGGGGCGGCGCTGGACGCTGGTCGGCAGGACGGCCGACCACGGCCTCGCCGTCGGACGGGGACCGGGGGAGGAAACGAAAACGGCGACGGGGATCATCTCCTCCGTCGCCGCCCACGATTCGCTCGGAATGCTAAGAAGAGCCCTTAGGACCTCGACCAGGCGTCGGAACAGGCGCTTTGTCCAGAGACGACGCGCACCCTGCATGATCACCTATCCACATCGGTCGCAGTCACCTACGACCGACGCAGATTCTAGGAGCGGCAACCCCTTCAGTCAAGCGGGATTTGGGCACGCGTGCTCCCGGACGCGCGCAGCATGAGCGAGGATCTGGAGGTATGGCACCTCCTCCCGAAGCTCCGTGAGCGTCGTCCGTCCCTTCTCCGCCTTCCCGAGCGCGTCCTCCACCATCGTCGTCAGCCCCGCGGAGATGGCGTGCGCGCGCAGAACGGAGTCCTCCACCCCGCGCTGGATGAGCTCCTTGGCCTTGTCGTCGAGCTCCCACATCTCAACGACTGGCATCCGTCCGAGGTAGCCGGTGTCGTCGCAGAGACGGCACCCCTTGCCGGCGCGGAACACCGCCGACGCCGGCAGCCCGGTGGGGTAGAACTCGCGCCAGGTCGCCTCGGCCGGCTCGGCCGCCGCCTGGCAGTGCGGGCAGACGGTCCTGACGAGTCGCTGCGAGATGACGCAGAGGAGGCTGGAGGCGAGCATGTCCCCGGCGACGCCGAGGTTGAGCAGGCGGCGGACGGAGCCGATCGTGTCGTTCGTGTGGAGCGTCGTGAAGACGAGGTGGCCCGTCAGCGCGGCCTGCACGGCGATCTGCGCCGTCTCCGGGTCCCGCATCTCGCCGACGAGGACGACGTCGGGGTCCTGCCTGAGGAACCCCTTCAGGAACCGCGAGAAGGTGTTCCCGATCGTCTCGTTGACCTGGGACTGCTGGATCCCCTCCATCTCGTACTCCACGGGGTCCTCGGCCGTGACGATCTTGATCGGCCGCCTGCGGAGCACGTCGAGCGTCGCGTACAGGCTCGTCGTCTTCCCGCACCCCGTCGGTCCCGTGAAGAGGATCATCCCCTGCGGGTTGTCGAGGAGGCGCTTGTACCGGCGGAGGGCCGACTCCGAGAAGCCGATCTCCTCGAGCAGCGGGAAGGCCTTCGCGCGGTCCAGGATCCGGACGACCACGTTCTCCCCGTGCATGGTCGGCTGGATCGCGACCCGGAAGTCGACCCCGCTCTCGCGGCCGGAGAAGTGCCTCGTGAAGCTCCCGTCCTGCGGCCGCCTCCGCTCGGCGATGTCGAGCTTGCAGTCGAGCTTGAGGCGGTTCACGACGCGCCGCACGTTTTCGGGCGTGATCGGCGTGTCCGCGACCGGGTGGAGCACGCCGTCGACGCGCATTCGCACGCCGATGCGGTTCCGATAGTGCTCGACGTGGATGTCGCTCGCGCGACGGAGGAGCGCGGTGTAGAGCACCTCGTTGATCACCCTGGGCGCATTGTCGTTGGCGATGCCCGCGTCCTCGGGCGCCCCTTCGGGAGGGGGCTCCGCCTCGATCTCGCCGGTCATGGCGGCGTAGGCCTCCCGGATGGCCGCCTTCAGCTCCCCGTCCGTCGTCAGACACGGGGCCAGGCGGCACCCGCCGGCCGACGCGCGGATGAAGTCGGCGATCCACTCGTCCAGGGGGCCGGAGGTGAGCACCCGCACGCACTCCTCGTCGCGGGCGAACACGAGCACGTGGTTGTGGTCGGCGAAGGTCTTCGGAATGGTCCGCGAGGCCGCGGGGGAGATCGACGGGCGGATCAGCTCCAGCGTGCTGAACGGGAGCCCGAGGTGCTCGGCGAGCGACTCGGCGAACCGCCTGGCGCTCAGAAACCCCTGCGCGACGAGGACGTGCCCGAGGCGCTGCCCCGTGGTCTTCTGCAGCTCCAGCGCCCGCGCCAGCTCCGTCTCGGAGAGGAGGCCGGCGGAGACGAGCGCCTGGCCGATGCGCCGGTCCCGGGTGCGGCGCGTCGACCGCTGGCCGTAGATCTCGGCGACGCACTGGAGGAGGTCGATCTCCGGGCCGACCCAGATCGGCTCGACCTCGCACCGGAGCTGCTCGGCCAGGTCGCGCACGCGCTCGACGAGCTCGGTGGAGTCCGACACGCCCACGAGGATCGTCTCCCCGACGCGGAGCAGGGGCAGGACGCGGTGGCGGAGGGCCGAGTCCTGCGGCACGTCGTGCAGGATCCTCGGGTCGACCACGCAGCCATGGACGTGGATCGGCTCGACGTGCCCCTGCTCGACGAGGGCCGTGACGAGCTGCATGCCGTTCACGAAGCCGTGGCCCAGGAGCGTGCGCCCCAACTTCTGGTGCGTCGTCTGCTGCTCCTCCAGCGCCAGGTCAAGCTGGGCGCGGGAGATGAAGCCCTTGCGGAGGAGCGTCTCGCCGAGGGTCGTGCGCGCGGGCTGTGTGGAGGGGGTCATCGGACCCTCCTTCAGGCGGGGGAGTCGCCGAGGGGCCCGTGGCGGGGGAGCGAGACTCAGCATACGCCGCGCCCGGGCGAGGTACCAGGGTTTCCTACGGGGCGTCGGCGAGGCGGCCGGAATCGAGGCGCAGGTGCCGGTCCACCCAGCCGATCGACCCCGTGCGATGCGTGATGAGGACGACGGTGCACTCGCGGAGCTCCCCGGCGAGCGCGCCGTGGATCGCGGTCTCGGTGGCCAGGTCGATCGCGGAGGTCGCCTCATCGAGGATGAGGAGCGACGGTCTGGCGACGACGGCGCGCGCGATGGCGAGCCGCTGGCGCTCGCCCCCCGACATCGCCCAGCCGCGCGGCCCGATCGGCGTCGAGGGGTCGCGGTCCAGGCAGGCGACGCGAAGGGCCTCCCGCAGCTCGGCGTCGGTCGCCTCTTCGCGGGCGTAGCGGAGCGTCTCGGCGACGGAGTCGCCGGGTAGCATCTCCTCCTGCGAGACGACCACGCAGCGGCGGTGGAAGCGGGCGGCGTCGGCGCGGGCCGGGTCGACTCCCCCCACGAGCACGTCGCCCGTGTCGGGCGGTAGGACCCCCGCGAGAACCCGCGCGAGCGTCGTCTTGCCGCCGCCACTGGGGCCGGAAATCGCGATTCGGGCCCCAGCCTGGACCACGAGGTCGACTCCCGCCAGGACGTCCCGCCCCGCCGCGTAGGCGAAGCGGACGCCATGCAGGCTGATCGCGAGCGCCCCGTCCGAGGGGGTCGGCCCGCCCTCGTTGCGCGGCGCCTCGGGTGCTTCGAGGAGCCACGAGATCCGCCCCATGGCGACCGCGACGTTCTGGAGGACGTAGTTGGCCCTCGTGATTTCCAGGAGCGAGGGGTAGAGCGTCGTGGAGTAACTCAGAAAGGCGAGGAGGAGCCCTGCGGACACGCCCAACTCGAGCACGCGCACACCGCCGTAGAGGAGCACCGCGCTTCCGCCAAGCGTCCCGAGGAAGCCCACGAACGAGAGGTGGCCCGACATGGTGTCCTCCGCGGCCAGGCGGGCCATGCGCGCCGCGCGCGCGGCCTCGGCCATGCGGGCCGCCTCCCGCTCCTCCCGGCCGAAATTGCGCGCGAGGAGCAGCGACCCGAGGAAGGTCCCCGCACGGGCCGTCAGGTCGGACGCCGCGGCGCGCTCCCGCTCGGCGGAGTTCCTCAAGGGGCGCATCCGCGAGGCGACGACGATGACCAGGAAGGGGACGGGCAGGAGCGTGACGGCGGCCAGGCTCGGGTCGAGCAGGAGGAGGATGACGAGCGTGCCCGCGAACGCGACGGGCGCCACGAGAAAGGTCTCGATTCCCTGGAAGAGGAGCCCCTCGAGGGCCTCGACGTCCCCGAGGAGGACCGACTCCAGGCGACCGGGCGAAGCCGCGAGGAGGCCCCGGCCGGGGAGCCTGGACGCCTTCCTCGCGAGCTCCTTGCGGACCTCGGTGACGAGGATGGCCTGCGCTCGGCGCGCCACCCGCTCGCGACCGCGCGCCAACGCCAGGACGGCCAACTGCGCGGCCAGGAACGCGCCCCCCACCCAGGCGAGCCGCTCGTAGCGGACCCACCCGGAGCGGGAGACCGCTTGCCACCCTGGCGGCGGCGTGGCCACCCCTGCGAGCACACGGTCGTACACCTGCCCAAGCAACCACGGGGGCGCCAGTGCGACGGCCATCGCCGCGAGGAGGAGGCAGGTCGCCCGGAGCATCTCCCCCCTGAGCGGCCGAATGAACGGCGTGAGCCGCCGGAGCGCCGAGAGGATTTCGGGCAGCGATCGTCGCGGCGACCCGCGCTCGTACCACGGAGTGGCGACGTCGGCCCGCTCTTCGTCTACCTGCGGGCCCGTCGGTGGCCTCCGAAGAGCAGGTGGTAGAGCGAGTAGATCGACAGGGCGCCGGAGATGAGGGCGATGACGACGTAGACCCCCATCTTGAGGTAGTGGGGGATGAGTCTTGCGTCCTGGAACAGGTAGATGGAGATGTAGCAGACGAACGCGAGGAGCGCGGCGAGGATCGCGCTCATGAAGGTCTCCTCGGGGGTGTCCGAGGTCCACGTCCGGAGGAACCCGGCGCCGAGGATGCCCGCGAGGCCCGAGATGAGGACCTGGATGTCGGTCCGCATCTTCGGAATCGTCTCGCGGATGAGGAAGAAGATCCCGATGCCGACGGCGAGGTGGAGTAGGGCGTAGAAAGCGACCGTGCCCATCGGTCTGGGGACCACGGCGGTGTGGGTCCCGGTGTCTGTCCGCATCTGGCGCCCCGGCAGCAGAAACTCCTCTCTTCGCGTTTCATTCTATCTTCATCCCGACCCCATTGACAACGTGTTCCTCACCGGTGAGAATGATCCCGTCGCGCGCTGAAGGAGGCCCATTGCCGGACCAGCAAGCTGGCCTTGGCAGCCCCAAGGCGGCCCCGCTCCCAGGCCGTCACATCCGCATCCCCAATCTCCAGAAGGACCGACAGGGGACGCTGCGCCTCATGTCCTGGTGGGACCACGAGCGGGTCTCCCGCGCCCGCGTCATGGTCGTCGGCGCCGGCGCCCTCGGCAACGAGGTCCTCAAGAACCTGGCCCTCATGGGGGTCGGCGCGATCTTCCTTATCGATCGCGACCGGATCGAGGCCGCCAACCTGAGCAGGAGCGTCCTCTTCCGTGAGCGCGACAACGGGCGGCTGAAGACGGAGGCGGCCGCCGAGGCGGTACGGGACCTCCATCCCGAGGTGCGCCTCCGCACGTTCGACGGCGATGTCATCTACGACCTCGGGCTCGGGGTCTTCCGCCGGATGGACGTGGTCGTCGGGTGCCTCGACAACCGCGAGGCGCGCCTCGCCGTCAACCGAGCGTGCTGGAAGGTCGACCGCCCGTGGGTCGACGGGGCGATCCAGGAGCTGTTCGGCGTCGCGCGCGTCTTCGTCCCCGGCGACGGGGCCTGCTACGAGTGCACCCTCTCCGAGCAGGACTGGGTCCTCCTCGGCCAGGCGCACCCCTGCAAGGGGATCGCCGTCGCGAACGTGCTCCTCGGGAAGGTCCCCACGACACCGACGATCTCGAGCATCATCGGGGGGTTCCAGGCGCAGGAGGCCCTCAAGCTGCTCCACGGGATGAAGGACTTCGTCCTCTCGGGCCGGGGCCTCATCGTGCACGGCCTGACGAACGAGGTCTACACGACGCGCTTCCTGCCCAAGGAGGACTGCGACAGCCACTGGCGCTACGGCGAGGTGACGGAGCTCGCGGACGCCAGGGCGGCCTCGTTCACGGGGAGGGACCTCTTCGCCCGGGCCGGGAAGGACCTGGGCACTCCGTGCGTGGTGGAGCTGGACCGCGAGCTGATCGTGGAGCTGGAGTGCTTCGCGTGCGACAAGCGGTCGGCGGTCGCGAGGCCGCGCGCGAGCTTGACGGAGGCGGAGGGGCGCTGCGCGGCGTGCGGGGAGCTCAGGGAGCCGACGACGACGCATACCTGGCGCGGGGACGAGGCGTACCTCGACCGCCCGTTGGCGGAGATCGGGGTGCCGGCCGGGCACATCCTGGCGGCGCGCGGGCCGAACGGAAGGGCCTTCTACGAGCTGACTGGCGACCTGCCCGATCTGCTGGGGGAGGTGCTGGAGTGACGCAGGCCCCCGCGGACGGCCGCAGCTCGGCCTCCTGGCTCGCCCGGCTCAAGGCCACGGTCGCGTGCCTCGCGTTCGGCACGGCGGCGGGGACGGTGGCGTCGCTGATCCTCGTGGCGGCGCTGTTCACCCTCGCGCGGTTCCGTGCGGAGGGGATGCTGCAGCCTCCGGTGACGATCCTCGCGATGGTCGCGACGGGGCTGGTGGCCCAGGTGGTCGTCGTGAGGGCGGCCGAGCGGCGCGCCCCGCGGGTGGCGACGGCGCTCTCGCTGGTCGCGGCCTGGATCGGCCTGGGGGCGGGGGAGGCGATGGCCGCGGTGCATGCCGAGAGGGGAATCGAGGCGTTCGCGAGAGGCGACGTGGTCTCGATCATCGGAGGGGCGCTCGGCGCGGCGATGGGGGTCTGGATGGGGGCCTCGCTCATCGGCTGGCGCGTGAAGCCGGCGGCGGCACGGGCGCAGTCCGTCCCGGAGCCCGAGGTGAGGCGTCCGCTCGTGGCGCTGGTGAAGGCGGGGCCGTCGGCGGCGAGGCCGTACGCGGGGCCGACGCGGACGAAGGTGAGCCTCAAGGCGATCGAGCACGTCTGTCCGATCTGCGCGGACGACGCGAACCCGATCCGTCGGGAGGGACCTAACGTCTGGGTGTGCCCGACCTGCGGCGCCTGGCACCACGTCGACTGCTGGCGCAACAACGGCCAGGCCTGCGGCGTCCTCGGGCAGCACTGATCGAAGAGGAATTGACCCTACCTGCCGCCTTCGCCGGCCGCCAGCAGCAAACGGAGCCGGTCAATCGCGGAGATCTGCGCGGGCTTCAGGTCCGCGTCCGAGGCCTTCCCGTCGCTCGTCGAGTGCATCCGGAAGCGCAGCGTCCCCGAGGGGGGCGCCGAGGCCGCACACACGACACGGGTGCGGACCTGTCCCACGGCGGCCGTGACCGGCAATTGAAGCGCCTCTCCTGACAGCCAGACGCTCTGGAGCGCCTCCTCGACGCCCTGGGCCGCCCCGGAGGACACGGCGACCAGGTCGACCTCCTTCGACGACGCCGGGGCCAGGAAGACGCGGATCCCCGTAGCGGTCCCCACCTCCGCCGGAGCGGTCGCCGTGCGCGCATCCACCACCAGCCGCCACGCCGGGCGAGCAGGGGAGAGCGCGGAGCCGAGGCGCATCGAGACGTGGGGCTCGAAGTCCTCTAGCGAGAACAGCCAGACAGTCGCCCCCGTCGACGCATCCGTCGCGGTCCAGGCCTTCCCCGTGCGGCAGTACATGCAGGCCGCCTTCTTCTCCCCCTTGCAGGCCGCGCACTTCTCGACGATCTGCCCCTTTCCCTTGCACGTGCCGCAGGGGGTGGCCGCGCGGCCGTTGCACTTCTTGCACGCGAGGTACCCCCGGCGCCCGCAGAGCGGGCAGGCGAAGGCGCCGCGAGCCCCGTGACAGATCCCGTCCCCGTGGCACTCGCGGCACGCAGCCCTCCCGGAGCCCTTGCAGGTCTGACAGAGGACCCCGCGGGACCCCGTGCACGCCACGCACGTCGTCGCCCGGGCGCCGGTCATCTCGCACGTCACGCACTCGGTCTTCTTGGAGCCGGCGCACCCGGGGCACGGCCCCCCGGCCTTGCAGTCCGGGCAGGGGACCTTTCCTCCCCCGGTGCACGACGGGCAGAGGCGAGCGATCTCGCGCCTCCCCGCGCAGGAGGCGCAGTCGATCTTCCCCGCCGTGCACGAGGGGCAGTCGAGCGTCCCGGTCCTGTTGCAGACGCCGCAGCTCTCCGTCGTAGTGCCGGTCATGTTCCCCGGCTGGCCCGCGGTGCACGTCGTGCACGGCGACCCGCCCGTCGCGCCGCACGCCTTGCAGTCGAAGGCGCCGACCCCCTTGCACCCGGTGCAGGCGAAGGCGGTCGGCTTCGCCCCCCCGCACGAGACGCACGCCACCTCGCCGGTGTCGCGACACGTCGCGCAGCCGGCGTCGAGTCGGGCGGGGCACGCGACGATCAGGGCAAGCAGGGAGACGAAGGGGAGCAGGCGAGCGAGCATGGCATTCCTCTCGTGCGGGGGCGAAGCTATCGTAGGTCGGAGGCCGCGACGGTGTCGAGCCGCATCTTGTGCGTCCTTTCGCGACCCTTGTTTTCCTGGCGGGTGGGCGCCCGCGCGCGGAGAATCGGCCTACCCCGAGGAGGACGTCGCCATGCAGGTGTCGAAGGGCGCGGACGGCAAGTTCAGCATCGCCGTGGGCGCGCAGAAGATCACGCTGACGAAGTCGCAGTACGAGGACATCTACTACGCGCTGCCGCAGGACAACGGCACGCTGTACCGCCTCATCAACGACACGGTGATCCAGGGAGAGCCGATGCGGCAGACCTGGAAGGCGATGCTGGACGCCGGCGGCGGCATGGAGCCCGCCCTCACGGCGCTCCAGAAGGCCGTCCAGGCCCTGGCTCCCTGACAGGCGGGCCTTGCCCGCGGAGCATCGGGGCCTTGCCGGGGCCCCATCGGGGCCTTGCAGGGGCCCCGGCGGGCTGCTATCCTTCGCTCACGCCGATTGGAGGAGTTGGGATGCCCGACATCAAGGTGACGATCATCCTGCCGACGGGCGGCACGCACACCGCCGAGATGCCTGACGACGTGGCCGTGAAGGACCTCATCCCCGAGCTGGTCACGGCGCTCAACATCCCGACCACGGGCCCCGACGGGCGTCCGGTCGGCTACCGACTCGACTCCAAGGGCCTCGGACGCCGCCTGAAGGACGAGGAGACCCTCTCCGCCGCGGCCGTCCCCGCCGAGGACCGCCTGATCCTCACGCCCGACGTCACAGCCGGCGCGCCTCGACTCGTCCTGCGGCCTCGCTCGGCGTAAACTCGGTGAGCTTGTCCCGAGCGAGCGAAGCGAGTCGAGGGGCCATGAACATCATCTTCTGCGACGCCTGCAACGGCAGCCTCTCGCAGCAGGACATCGAGGCGGGACGCGCCCTCCTGCGCGACGGGAAGAACTACTGCCCCGCCTGCCGCCCGATCATCGAGAAGCAGGGGACCGCCGCCTCCGTCCCCGAGACCCCCCGCAACCGGCGGCTCCGCTCCGAATACCAGAAGATGGTCGAGCTGGCCTCGCGCAGCGACCTCCTGTCCTTCCAGGTCATCGACCTCCTCCCCGGCGCGCCGCCCGAGAAGTACCTCGTGACGTTCACATGCCGCGGGATCGTCGGGATCGACGCGCAGCAGAACCCGCGCCTCGCCGACCGCCACGAGTGCATGGTCTACCTCGACGCCGACTATCCGAAGGCGCCCCCGAAGATGCGCTGGAGGACCCCGATCTGGCAGCCGAACATCCTGCACGTCCCGCCGCACTCGGTGTGCATCGACCTCTCCTGGTGGGCCGCGAGCCGCACGCTCGATCGCCTCGTCGTGATGCTCGGCGAGATGGTGCAGTACAAGAACTACCACGCCGCGAACACGCCTCCCTTCCCGATCGACAAAGAGGTCGCGAAGTGGGTGATCGAGGTGGCGGAACCGCGGGGGATCGTCTCCAAGACGAAGGCGATCGACACGCGCGAGCTCTGCCGCCCGCAGCGCATCAAGACCGCGGGGGCGCCCTCCGCGCCACCTCTGCCGCCCGCACCCGCGCCGCCGCCGCCTCCTCCGACCCGCCGGATCAAGATCCTGGAGAGGCCGAAGGGGCGCATCCGGATCCTGAAGGACGAGGAGCCGAAGACGTCGTGAGCGACATCCGCATCACGGTCGTCTCCCCGCGGGGCGACGCGTACATCATGGAGATGCCGGACGACGTCCCGCTCCGGGACCTCCTGCCGGAGATCGCCCACGCCCTCCACATCGAGCTCCCCGAGGCGCCCGGGCCGCGGTACGAGATGAAGTCGCTCGGCGCGGGGGCGCGCGTGGAGGGGGACGAGACGCTTGCGGCCCTGGCGGCGAACGGCGAGGTCACCCTTCGCCTCGACATGGCGCGAGAGATTCCGGTGAGGGTGGTCTCGGCGGCCCCCGCCGCGCCTCCGTCGGTCGAGTCGCGCCCGACCGGCACGGTCCTCTGGCGCCCGGACCGGCGGGCCGACGAGGGGGCCGAGGAGCGCCTGCCCATCTACCTGTTTCCCGAAGCCTACATCGCCATCCGGGATCACACCAGACCGGACCTTCTCCGCGAGCACGGCGGATACCTCCTGGGAAAGCACCTGCGGGACGACGCGGGAGACTACGTGACCGTGGAACGGGCGTTTCCCGTCCCCGACACGAAGGCGGAGCCGACGAGCTTCGAGTTCAGCAGCGCGAATGGCGTGGCGCTGTTCGACGAGACGGAACGGACGGGCCTTGCGGTCGTGGGGTGGTATCACTCGCACCCGAGGATGGACGTGTTCCTATCGGGGCACGATCTCTTCATTCACAGGGGCAACGAGACGGGACGCGGGTTGTTCATGTACCCCTGGCAGGTGGCCCTCGTCGTGGAGCCGGAGAAGGACCACGGCGGCTTCTTCCGCTGGCGCGAGGGGCGGATGGACGGCTCGCGCTACGGAGGCTTCCACGAGGTGCTCCGCGGGGAGTCCGTGGTGAGCTGGACGAACGTGAGGCCCGCAGACCGCGATTGACGAGGGATGGGGCCTGCCTGGACCCTAGAACCGTATCTCCACCCCGAAGAACGGACCGTGCCAGAACGCCGATCCGTCATCGTCCAGGTCCTGGTACTCCGCGGCGTCGCTCAGGTTCTCCTGCAGGTTCTCCGTCGCAAGGGCGGCTCCGTTCACCTGAAGCAGGCGGTACCCCAGGACCACGCTCACCCGTCCGGTGACGTCGAACCGCGCCTCTCCCGAGACCTCCAGCACCGTCGCGAGGCCCACCTCGTCCCCGCCCGTGTCCATGCCGACCACGCCGTCCCCGCGGACCAGGGAGCTGTCGCGCTCCATCCAGTCCGCGAACAGCCCCGCGCGCGCGTCGATCCCGAAGGAGAGCGGCCCCGCGGCCTGCAGCCTCACGCCGCCCCCGACCTGCGCCCCGATCAGGTGGTTCCGGATGCGGTTGTCGAGCGTGAAGAGCGTGTCGCCCGCCCCGTTCGCAATCGAGTCGTCCAATAGATACGTCAGGTCCTCATCGAGCTCGAAGAAGCGGAGGCCTCCGCCGGCGGTCCCCGTCACACGGCCGTGCCCCCAGCCCCTCCAGAGCCCCGCCTCCACGTCGTAGATCCGGGAGTCGAACTCGGTCCGGACCAGGTCGGCCTGCTGGAAGTCGAACCCGCCCTGGAAGCCGTCCGGCAGCAAGAGGTCGCCGGTATCCCCCCGGACCGCGAACGGCGTATTGAGGGTCCCCGCACGGGTCTCCGTGTCCGTGGCGTCCGACTCCTCCACCCAGAAGCCGGACACCTCGACCCTCCAACCCCGGCCGAGGCGCAGGCCCGCCGCCAGCCTCGCGCCCGGCTCGAAGCCCTGCTCCAGGTCCTCGGCGTCCGAGACCGTCTCGCCCGCGCTCCCCACGAGCTGCTCGATGGCGAGAGGGCGCCCCGCAGGCTCATCCCGCACGAGGGCGAGCCCCTCCAGGCGGAGGTCCCAGGGGCTCCGGCAGGTGCGCGCCTCTTCCCCATGGCCGTGCGCGGCCGCGAGGCGCGTCATGCAGAGGATGCCTGCGATGAGGTAGCAGAACGCCGGCCGTGGCATGGTCCCTTCCCCCGTGGTTCCCGCAAGGCCCCGAGTCCGGGATATCGACAGACTGCGGGGCCAGAGTTGAGCGGAAGGAGGGGGGGCGGCCAGGGGCCTACCGGAACTGTCCGACCGTCGGGAAGGTCTCGCCGTTGGTGGCGTTGTAGGTGCCGTTCTCGTAGCGGATCCAGGTCCCGCCCTGGGCCGAGGTCGTCACGTTCTCGAAGACGCGGAGGTAGCCTCCAAAACCCGGATAGCGCCCGAGGGCGCCGATCACCTCGACCGAGCCGTCCGAGTCGAGGTTCCCCGCGGCGGGCCGGACCTCCCCCTGGTTCGCGTTGTACACGGGCCACGGCACGAGGATCGCGCCGACCTGGCCGTACCCGCTCGCGGCGTCCGCGAAGATGGCCACCGTGCCCGCGCCTCCGCGCCCCGGCCCGACGATCACCTCCGCACCGGGGCCTCCGCGCGTGTTCGCCGCGGCAGGCCACGTCGTGCCGTTGGCGGCGTTGTAGGCGGGCGACGGGTACGTCAGCGTCGCCAGAAGCCCGAGCCCCTGCGTGAGGTCGTCTCGGACCTGGACGAGGCCGGCGCCGCCGGCGCCCATGCCCAGGAGGATCTCGTCCCGGCCGTCGCCGTCCACGTCGCCGCACGCGGGGTGCAGCTCGCCGTTCAGGGCGTTGTAGGCCGTCGTCCCCCCGCGGAACCACTGGATGGGCGCGAAGTCCGCGACCATGTCGTCGAGGATCAGGACCCAGCCGCCGGCCGACGGGTATCTCCCTGCCGCGAGGATGATCTCGTCCCTGCCGTCCCCGTCGATGTCCCCGCACGCGGGGAAGATCGCCCCATTCGCCGCGTTGTACCGCGACCACGGGAATCGGGTCCACCGCAGGATGTCGTACCGCCCCGAGTGGTCCCGCACGATGGCGACCCAGCCGCCGGTCGGCGTGTAGGTCCCAAGCCCCAGGACGATCTCGTCCAGGGCGTCGCCGTCGACGTCGCCCGCCGCGGGGTGCAGCTCTCCGACGGCGTTGTCGTAGTTGGCCCAGGGGAGCGTGCGAAGCTCGAGCGGCGCATAGCCCGCCGTTCCGTTGTCGAAAACGCGGTACATCCCAAGCCCTCCGCGGCCCGGGCCGACGGCGGCCTCCTGCGGAGCGTCCTCCGGGTTCCCGAGGAGGAGCGTCCGGACGAACACCTCCCAGTTCTGCGTGCTGAAGTCCTGCCAGGAGACGAAGAGCCTCCCCAGGCCGAACGCGCAGCCCGCCTCCGACGATGGCGTGTCGTTCTGGGAGATCCCGCCCAGGCTCGCCGAGCGGTCGCCGATCTCCCTCCAGCCGAGGTTGTAGTAGAGCCCGTAGATCTCCGTCTCGTCGTCCGAGTACGGGTCGCTCGCGTCCGTCCAGCACAGGAAGTACGTGTCCGCCGACGCGCTCAGGTGGGGCGCCGACGAGTTCATCGAAGTCCGCGAGATCCCGCCGCCGGTCGCGGAACCCGCCCCGAACTCGACCCACGCCGTGCCGTTGAAGCGGCGCCCGTACACCTCGGAATTCGACGCGGAGACCCTCTCCTCCCAGACCACGCACGGGTTGCCGGCCGGGTCGAGGGCCACGGAGGGGCGGACGCTGTCGGTGGCCGTGACGGAGACGCCGCCGCCGGTCGCCGACCCGGCCAGCTCCACCCACGCCGCCCCGTTGAAGCGGCGCAAGTACACCTCGAAGTTGCCGGTCGAGTCGTCGGCCCACACGATGAGCGGCCTTCCCGTTGCGTCGAAGACGAGCTGCGGGTCGACGCTCGCCCCGCCGTTGACGGAGATCCCGGGCGAAGCCCCCGACGCGGCCCTGTCCACCCACGCCCCGAGGGTGTTGTCGTGCTCGCGGAACAGGACCTCCGAGTCTCCGCCCGTGGTGTCCGCCCATGCGACGCCCGGCTGACCGGTAACGGGGTTCACGGCGGCGGACGGGCGTGTGGAGGCCCCGCCGTTCGCGCTGATGCCGCCGCCCGTCGCCGAGCCCGAAACCTCCGCCCAGGAGGCCCCATTCCAGCGACGGAGGTAGATCTCCGAGTCCCCGTCCGTCATGTCCTGCCAGGCGACAATGGCGCGCGCGAGAGCGTCGTAGGCCGTCGAGGGGGCTTCGCTGTCGGCCGCGTTCGCGGAGAGGCCTCCGCCGCTCGCCGATCCGCCCACCTCCGCGAAGACGCCGCCCTGCCGCTCGCGGAAGTAGATCTCGAGGTCCCCCTGCACCGGGTCGCGGTCGGCCCAGGCGACCCCGGGCTCGCCGGTGTCCGGCCGCGTGGCGATCGCGGGGTCGACCGAGTCGTCGTTCGTGTTCGAGATTCCGCCCGCCACGTCGGAACCCGCGGCCGCCGCCGTCCAGCGGGAGGGGCCTGCGAACGCGGCGGAGACCGTGAAGCTCCAGGGGGCCGTGAAGGCGCTGACGTTTCCCGCCATGTCCCGCGCCCGGACGCGCCAGAACCAGGTGGCGTCGGCGAGGGAGCCCGTCACGGCCGTGGAGGGCGCCACGGTCGCGGACCAGGCGATCGCGGGGGTGAAGGCCGCGTCGGCGTCCACGTCGACGTCGTAGTTCTGCACGAGGTTCGCGTCGGTCGCGTCGGTCCAGTCGAGCGTCGGCGTCGAGGTCCCGACCGTACCCGCGTCAGCCGGAAGCAGGAGCGTCGGCACGCTCGGCGGGGTGGTGTCATAGGTCGCGGTGTTGTCGGTGCTTGTCGAGGCCAGGGTCGGGTTTCCGGCGGCGTCCGTGGCCACGCCCGCAGCGAGGCTCGCGATCACGGTGCCGTCCCCGATCATCCCGCTCACGGCCACGTTGTAGGTCGTCCCCGCGCCCGTCACCGTCGCCGTCGTCGCCCCGGCGGTCCCTCCCAGCGTCACGTCCCCGGTGGCGAAGTCCGCGACCGATTGCGTGAAGACCACGGTGAAGTTGATCGGCGAGCCGTTCGTCGGGTCCGCCTGGCCCACGGCCTGGTTGATCGTGACCGAGGGGCTCGTGGTGTCGTAGGTCACCGTGTTGTCGGCGCTCGTCGAGGCCGCGCTCGGGTTCCCCGCGGCGTCTGTCGCTACGGCCGCAGCAAGGCTCGCAATGACGGTCCCGTCCCCGGTCATCCCGCTGACTGCCACGTTGTAGGTCGTGCCCGCCCCGGTCACGACGGCCGTCGTCGCGCCGGCCGTCCCGCCCAGCGCCACGTCCCCGGTGAGGAAGTCCGCGACCGGCTCGCTGAAGACGACGGTGAAGTTGATCGGCGAGGCGTTCGTCGGGTCCGCCTGGCCCACGGCCTGGTCGACGGTGACCGTCGGGCTGGTCGCATCATAGGTGACGGTGTTGTCGACGCTCGTCGATGCCGCGTTCGGGTTCCCCGTGCCGTTCGTGGCCACGTCCGCCGCGAGGCTCGCGATCACGGTCCCGTCCGATGTCATCCCGCTCACGGCCACGTTGTACGTCGTGCCGGCCCCGGTCACGACGGCCGACGTCGCCCCGGCGGTCCCGCCCAGCGTCACGTCCCCGGTGACGAAGTTCGCCACGGACTCGCTGAAGACCACGGTGAAGTTGATCGGAGAGGCGTTCGTCGGGTCGGCCTGCCCCACGGCCTGCTCGATGGTCACCGTCGGACCGGTGGTATCGCGGGTCACCGTGTTGTCCGTGCTCGTCGAGGCGGCGCTCGGGTTGCCCGCGGCGTCGGTGGCTACGCCCGCCGCGAGGCTCGCGATCACGGTCCCGTCCGAGGTCATCCCGCTTGCGCCCACGTTGTACGTCGTGCCCGCCCCCGTCACGATCGCCGTCGTCGCCCCGGCGGTCCCGCCCAGCGTCACGTCCCCCGTGGCGAAATTCACGACCGACTCGCTGAAGACCACGGTGAAGTTGATCGGAGAGGCGTTCGTCGGGTCCGCCTGCCCTGCGGCCTGGTTGAGCGTGACGGTCGGGCCCGTGGTGTCCCAGGTGACGGTGTTGTCCGTGCTGGTCGAGGGCGCGCTCGGGTTCCCCAGCGCGTCGGTGGCGACGCCCACGGCAAGGTTCGCCGTGACCGTCCCGTCCGAGGTCATCCCGCTGACGGCCACGTTGTACGTCGTGCCCGCGCCCGTCACGACCTGGGTCGTCGCCCCGGCGGTCCCGCCCAGGGTCACGTCTCCCGTGGCGAAGTTCGCGACGGCCTCGCTGAAAACCACGGTGAAGTTGATCGGAGAGGCGTTCGTCGGGTCGGCCTGTCCCACGGCCTGGTTGATCGTCACGGTCGGGCCGGTCGTGTCGAGGGTCACGGTGTTGTCCGTGCTCGTCGAGGCCGCGCTCGGGTTCCCCAGCGCGTCCGTGGCCACGCCCGCCGCCAGGCTCGCGATGACGGTCCCGTCCGCGGTCATCCCGCTGACCGCCACGTTGTACGTCGTGCCCGCCCCCGTCACGACCTGGGTCGTCGCCCCGGCCGTCCCGCCGAGCGTCACGTCTCCCGTAGCGAAGTTCGCGACCGCCTCGCTGAAGACCACGGTGAAGTTGATCGGCGAACCGTTCGTCGGGTCCGCCTGGCCGACGGCCTGATCGATGGTGACCGTCGGACCGGTCGTGTCCCGGGTGACCGTGTTGTCCGTGCTCGTCGACGCGGCGTTGGCGTTCCCTGCCGCGTCGGTCGCCACCCCAGCCGCGAGGCTCGCGATGACGGTCCCATCGGCCGTCATTCCGCTCACGGCCACGTTGTAGGTCGTGCCTGCGCCCGTGACGACCTGTGTGGTGGCGCCTGCGGTCCCCCCGAGGGTCACATCGCCGGTGGCGAAGTTCGCCACGGACTCGCTGAAGACCACCGTGAAGTTGATCGGCGAGCCGTTCGTCGGGTCCGCCTGCGCCCCGGCCTGGTTGATCGTCACCGTCGGGCCAATCGTGTCTCGGGTCACGGTGTTGTCGGTGCTCGTGGAGGCCGCACTCAGGTTCCCCAGCGCGTCCGAGGCCACGCCCGCCAGGAGGCTCGCCGTCACGGTCCCGTCCCCGGTCATCCCGCTGACGGCCACGTTGTACGTCGTGCCCGCCCCCGTCACCACCTGGGTCGTCGCCCCGGCGGTCCCGCCCAGCGTCACGTCCCCGGTGGCGAAGT
>CAZYRM010000058.1:0-35013 GCA_964649705.1 uncultured Planctomycetia bacterium | reverse complement strand
TGTTCAGGTCCTTTCCCGCGACGATGAGGAAGCGCTGCTTGCCGAGGATCCGCATCAGGCCGTTCTTCGGGGGGGCGTACGTATAGAGGATCACGGCGTGGGGCCCGAGGTCCTCCTTCATCTTCTGAAGGGCCTCCGGCCAGCTCTTCCCCTCGTACTTCTTGACCTTCATGCCCGCATGTCCCGACCGGCTGCTCATAACTTACAAACTGTAAACCAACATGTCCACAAACTCCGGGATCCGTTTTTTCGGGATCTAGTCGAGCGCCGCCATCCCGACCGACTCGACCTTCGCGTCCTTGGTCACCTCGTTGTAGGACAGCACCGCAATCCCCGGCTGCATCGTGTCCGCGATCCGCTTCATCGCCAGGCGGATCTGGGGCGAGCACAGGACCACCGCGGGGTGGCCCGCCGTCACCAGCTTCTCCAGCTCCTTCCCCACCTTCTCCACCACCCGCTGGATCAGCTTCGGGGAGAGCGACAGGTAGCTCCCCGACTCCGTCCTCTCCACCCCGCTCTTCACCAGGTCCTCGAGCTTCGGGTCCAGCGTGATCACCCACAGCTTCCCGTCCTTCGACAGGTGCTGGGCCGTGATCGTCCTCGAGAGCGCGGCGCGCGCGTACTCCGTCAGGACCTCGATGTCCTTCGTGCGCTGCGCGTAGTCCCCGAGCGTCTCCAGGATCGACCCCAGGTCCCGCACGCTCACCCCCTCCCGCAGGAGCCCCTGGAGCACCTTCTGCAAGTCCCCCGGCTTGAGGAGCGCCGGAACGACCTCCTCCACGAGCTGCTTCGAGGTCTCCTTGAGGGTCGTGAGGAGCGTGTGCACGTCGTCGCGCGTCAGGATCTCCGCGGCGTGGCTCTTGATCACCTCCGTCAGGTGCGTCGCAAGCACGCTCGTCGGGTCGACGACCGTGTACCCCAGGGCCTCCGCCCGTTGGCGCTGGGACTCGGGCACCCATGTCGCCGGCAACCCGAAGGCGGGCTCCTTCGTCTTCGTCCCCTCCAGCTTCCCCGCCGCGCCGCCGCTGTCCATCGCCAGGAACTGGTCGGCCACCAGCGTCCCCTGCGCGATCGTCGTGCCGCGGACCTTGATCACGTACTGGTTCGGGGAGAGCTGCATGTTGTCGCGGATCCGGATCGGCGGGATCACGACGCCCAGCTCCACCGCCATCTGGCGGCGGATCATCGTCACGCGCTCCAGGAGGTCTCCCCCCTGCGCCGGGTCGACCATGCGGATCAGTCCGTACCCGACCTCGATCTCCATCGGGTCGACGTGCAGGAGGGCCTCGACCTTCTCGGGCTTCCGGGGAGGCTCCTTCTTCGCGGCCTCCTTGACGGCCGCCTCCTCCACGCCCCTCTTGAGCTGCCAGCCAATCGCGGCGACCAGGCCCCCGACGACAAGCATCTGGAACATGGGGAGCGGCGTGGCGAGGACCAGGAACACGAGGAACGCCGCCGCGACGAACATGGCGCGCGGGACCGAGAAGACCTGCCCGAAGAACTCCTTGCCCAGGTTCGTCTGCGCCGTCGCGCGGCTGACGATCAGGCCGCTCGCCAGCGAGACGAGCAGCGCGGGGATCTGCGTGACCAGACCGTCGCCGACCGCGAGGAGCGTGTACGTGCGGAAGCTCTGCTCGATCGGCAGCGAGTACTTCGCGTACCCCACGATGAAGCCGCCGATGATGTTGACGATCACGATGATGATGCCCGCGATCGCGTCGCCGCGGACGAACTTCGTGGCGCCGTCCATCGCCCCGTAGAAGTCCGCCTCGCGCGTGATCTGCTCGCGGCGGTTCCTGGCGTCCGTCTCCTTGATCAGCCCCGCGTTCAGGTCCGCGTCGATGGCCATCTGCTTGCCGGGCATGGCGTCGAGCGTGAACCGGGCCGCGACCTCCGAGATGCGGCTCGTGCCCTTCGTGATGACGACGAACTGGACGATCATGAGGATGATGAAGATCACGAGGCCGATGACCGTGTCCTGCCCCGCGACGAAGTCCCCGAACGTGAAGATCACCTGCCCCGCGGCCTTCAGGTCCCCCCCCGCCGTGTTCCCGAGGATGAGGCGCGTCGTCGCGATGTTGAGCGCCATGCGATACGACGTCGTGATGAGGAGGACGGAGGGGAAGACGGAGAACTGGAGCGGCTCCTTCACGTAGAGGCACGTGAAGAGGATCAGGAGCGACACGCAGATGTTCGCGACGAGCAGGAAGTCGACGATCAGCGTCGGAAGCGGGACGAAGATCGTGACGAGGATCCCGAGGACCCCGAAGATGAGGATCAGGTCGAGGTTCCTTGAGATCCCGTCCGCGACCCGTCCTGCCGTCTGGTTGTTCGCCATCGTCCGCTACGCCGAAACGGTGCGCCCCGTGATGCGGTAGACGTACGCCAGGATGTCCGCCACCGCCTTGTACAAGTCTACCGGGATCGTGCGTCCGACCTCCACAGTGCGGAAGAGGAGCTGCGCGAGCTCCGGCTTCCGCACGATCGGGATCCCGTTCTCCCCCGCGACGTCGCGGATCCGCTCCGCGACGTACCCCGCCCCCTTCGCGATGACGCGCGGCGCGTCGTGTTCCTTCGGGTCGTACTCGAGCGCGATCGCGAGCTCGGTCGGATTCGTGATCACGACCGCGGCCTTCGGGACGGCCGCCATCATCCTCTGGAGCGCCAGGTTCCTCTGGATGCGGCGGCGGCGCCGCTTGATCTCGGGGTCCCCCTCCAGGCGCTTGAGCTCCTCCTGGACCTCCTGGCGGCTCATCCTGAGGTCCAGCTCGTACTGGAAGCGCTGGTACCCGTAGTCGAGCAGCGCGAAGGCGAGGAGGGCGATCGCGACGCGGATCGACATCGTCCAGGCCACGGCGAGCAGGTACCGGGAGATCTCCTGGACGTCCGTGTCCATGAGCGAGAGGAACGCCTGCTCGTGGTCCCGGAGCGTCACCCACACGATCGTCGCGATGATCGTCATCTTCATCACGACGGAGATCAGGCGGACGACGCCGCGCCACGAGAAGATCCGGCCGAAGCCGGCGATCGGGTCCATCCGGTCCAGGCGGAACTCGAGCGCCGTCCCCGTGAACAGGAAGCCGACCTGGAGCAGGTTCACGACGATCCCCGCGCTCACGACCGCCAGGAGGACCGGCGCGAGGATGCGCCCGACGGCCAGCCCCGCGACGATTCCGTACGCGCGGACGTTCTCCGTGGTGAGCTCGAACCGGCCGACCTCCTCGAGGATCCCGCGCATGACGTCCGAGAGGGCGGCGAGCATCTCGCCGCCGTACCACTTCAGCGCGACGATGGCGGCGAGGAGGACCATCGCGCTCGAGAGGTCCTGGCTCCTCGCCACGTGGCCGCGCTCGCGCGCCTCCTGGCGGCGCCGCGGCGTGGCGGGCTCGGTCCGGTCCCCGTAGCGTTCCTCTGCCATTCCGTCCTACCGCATGAAGCGGATCCACTCCGTCATCGAGCCGAAGAACCGGGACAGGTCCTTCTCGAACACGTAGGCGAAGAAGGGTATCGAGACCATCACGATCCCGAGGCCGATGAAGAGGCGGACCGAGAAGGCGAGGACGAAGATGTTCATCTCGGGCGCGATCCTCGCCACGAACCCGAGACCGATGGTGGTCAGCATGAGGGCGACGACGGTCGGCGCGGCGATCCGGACGGCGGCCTCCAGGATCTCCTGCACCTGGCGGTCGGTCACGGCGCGGTAGAACCCCTCCTGGAGCGACAGCCCGAGGAGGGGGATCTCCTGGAAGCTCCCGGTGACGGCCGTCAGCAGGTGGTGGTGGCCGTCGAGGGCGATGAAGAAGAGGGTCGCGAGGAAGAACTTGAGCTGCCCGATGATGGAGGTCTGCTCGTTCGTGACGGGGTCGATGATGTTGGCGAGGGTGAGGCCGAGCTCCTGGTCGACGAGCATGCCGCCGAGTTGGACGCTGACGAAGAAGACGCTCGCGACGAACCCGATGATCGCGCCGACCCCGGTCTCGACGGCCACGGCGAAGACGAACGCCCCGACGTTCTCGGGGAGGACCAGGCCCTGGGTGGGGACGATCGGGAAGATCAGGAGGGCGACCATGAGGGAGAGGCCGACTTTGACCTGGCCGGGCGTGGTCGCGGCCCCGAAGAACGGGGCGAGCATCATCAGGCCGCTGACGCGGAACAGCACGAGGAGGAAGAGGAGGAACTCGCGGAGGGTGAGGTCGTAGAGGCTCATCCGGGAAGAATTCTCAAGACTCAATGAGCAAGTATCAGCGAAAGCTCAAGTGTTGAAGTCCCAAGCATCGCGGGCCTGGCGGTTGGAACTTCGACACTTGAGCTCTCGTTGATACTTGCTCATTGGGTCTTGGGCCTTTTTCTCTGGCCCTACCCTCCTCCCGTCACGATCGGGAACAGCGTCCCCATCTTGAGGAACAGCTCCTCGCTGTACTCGATCACCTGGGAGAGGAACCAGGGGAGCGCGATGAAGAGGACGGCGACGACGGCGACGATCTTGGGGATGAAGGAGAGCGTCTGCTCCTGGAGCTGCGTCGCGGCCTGGAGGACGCTGACGACGAGGCCGACCACGAGGCCGACGAGGAGGAGCGGGAGGGAGAGCTTGAGCGTGAGCCAGAGGGCCTCGCGCCCCAGCTCGACCGCCTGAAGCATGTCGTCCGGGGGGACCATGGGCCCTCGCTTCGGGTGCGGGCTGAAACCAGGAGAGTCAGGCGAGGGAGGGGCAGGTGCCCGGGCGCCCTCCTCGAGGGCCCCTGGACACCTGCCCCTCCATGCTTGCCTGACCGGGGGCATTGCCGGCACCCGGCTGCCGGGGACCGGGTGCCGGCCGCCCGCCGCAAGGCCCCACACCTTGAGGCTATCCGGTCAACACGTGGGAGAAACGAAGCTTGTCACGATCGAGCCGACGATCAGGTGCCAGCCGTCGATCAGCACGAAGAGCAGGATCTTGAACGGCAGCGAGATCAGGATGGGGGGGAGCACGAGCATTCCCATCGAGATCAGCGTCGTCGCCACGACCAGGTCGATGATCACGAACGGGAGGAAGATCGCGAACCCCATCACGAAGCTCTTCCTCAGCTCCGACAGGACGAACGAGGGCACGAGGACCGAGGTCGGGACGTCGGCCTTCACGGGTTCGCGGTCCGTCGGCAGCTCCGTGTGCGCGACCTGAAGGAACAGGCGGATGTCCTTCGCCCTCGTCTGGGCGAACATGAACCTCCGCATCTCCTCGGTCGCGTTCTTGAAGGCCGTCTTCTGGGTGATCTTCGCCTCCAGGTACGGCGTAAGCGCCTCGTTCTTGATCTTCTGGAACGTCGGCTGCATCACGAGGAACGTCAGGATCAACGAGAGCCCCACGATCACCTGGTTCGGGGGGAGCTCGTTGGTCGCGAGGGCGCGCCTCACGAACGAAAGGACGATCACGATCCTCGTAAAGGCGGTCGTCAGCATGATGAGCGCGGGCGCGAGCGACAGGACCGTCAGGAGGAACAGGATTTCGAGGGTGTTGACGACGTCGTCGGGGCCCTTCGCGGTGTCGACGCCCGGGAACTTCGGGATCGGGATGTCCTGGGCCGCCGCTGCGAGCGGCGCCAGGGCGATCGCGATCACCGCCCCGAAGATCCCCACCCTCCTCAACCCAGGGCCCCCCATCACGCTTTCCACCCCTCCATCGTCCGCTTGATCTGGTCCAGCTCCGCCCGGATGTCCCCTTCGCGTTCCTCGCTCGTCGGGGGCGGCGGCTTCGGCGCCTCCTCCCCCTCCTTGACGCCCGCGGCCAGCTCCTCACGGAACGTCCGCGTCGCCGAGTCGGGCCTCGCCTCGACCGCCTTCCCCTTCACCAGGGCGATCTCCACCGGGTCGGAGATGTCGCCCATATAGAGGAGGGAGTCCTTCGAGACCCCGAGTCTGAGGATCCGGTTCCCCACCTCCACCAGGACGACGGACGCGGTCCCCGTGATCGCCCGCCGTCCGATGACGTTGATCGCCGGGTTCGGAAAGAGCGACCTCGCTCCAGGGAAGACGCGCCTCACCAGCACCAGGGCGCCGCAGATCGCCAGGACGATGACGCCCGTCCACAGGAAGAAGGGCAGGACGGACACCTCGCCGCCGCCGATCGTCTCGGGCCGCCCCCGGTCCTTCGGCTCGTCCTTGAGTCCCTCGATCGGGGTCTGTTCCCAGGCGTGGGGGTCCTTCGGGGTCTCCCCCACCGTCGACGCCTCGTCGCGACTCGGGCCCGCGGGTTCACCCCCCTGGGCCCGCGCGGAGGCCGCTGCCAGGACCAGGACCGCGAGGACGATCCGTACGAATCGCGCGCCTTTCGGCCTTCCGTCGTTCACGCGATTCCCCTCTCCGGAGCCCCGCGCCCCCGTCCAGTTTGAAAGTTACATTTTATAAAATACGGATGCAAGCAAAAAACGAATCTTTTCTTTTCTCACGGATGTGAACCGGGGGCGGCTACGCCTGCGGCTTCGGCGCGGAGGGGGGCGCGAGGAGGTCGAGGAGCGCGGATCGGTCGTACGGCTCCGCGAGCACCGCCTGGCCGGGGGGCACCACGGTCCCTCGCGGAAGGACCCCCGCGTGCCGCGCGCCCGCCAGGGACGGAACGCCGCCGCAGGCCTTGAGCGTCGCGCCGAGCGCGTCGGCCGTCTCGCTCCGCGCCACCGCGCACGAGAACTTCGGCTCGCCGCCGGCGTCGGACGCCTCCCGCCCGTTCTTCACCTTGTACCCCGCGCTCTCCAGCGCGAGCGAGAGGAGGCTCACGCGCGGCGCGTGGGCGTCGTGGAGGAAGAGCGTCTCCGCCGACGTCCCGAACTCGGGGAGCGGCGTCGACTCGAATCCGAGCATGGCCTCGAACCGCTCCGCCTCGACGCGGAAGCGCTTCCAGAAGTTCTCGGGCAGCCCCCCGCGCAGGCCGAGGCGGACCCAGACCGCGTCGGGGACCTCCTCGATCGCCAGGTCCCCCCCGTGGCCGTGGCCGACCGCCTTCGCGAGGCGGTTGGCCACGAACACGACGTCGCACAGCTCCCGGACCGGCGTCGGCACGCTGTTCGGATCCACGATCGGAGAGTGGTGGTTCTTCACCGCCGTGATGACGCCCTCGGGGAACCTCCACACCGCAAGCACCGCCGGCCCCACCTCGACGTGCGAGGTCTGCAGCACCTTCGGCTCCGCCTCGATCAGCGGCACGCGCCGCTCGATCGCCGCCATGACCGCCTGCGAGAACTCCATCGGGACGAACTCGTCCAGCAGCAGCTTCCCGATGTCGTGCAGGAGCCCCGCGACGAACCCGATCTCCGAGTTCCCCATCCGGATAGCGTCTGCGAGCAGCTTCGCGATGATCGCGACGCTGATCGAATGCCTCCAGAAAAGCACCCGATCGAACCCCGCGCTCCTCATTCCCTTCGAGAACGTCTTGATGACGCTCATCCCGACCACGAGGCTCTTCGTCTGGAGGAACCCGATCCGCACCACCGCCTCCGAGACGCTCGCGATCTTCCCCGACGAGCCGTACATCGCGCTGTTGGCCATCCGGAGCACCACCGCGGCCACGGCCGGGTCGCTCTGGATGCACTCCGCGAGCTGCTTCGCGCCCGTGTCCGGGTCGCTCGAAAGGGAGAGCACGCGCTCGACCACGCCGGGGAGGGCGTGGAGCCTGGACACCGCCGCGACGAGCTTCGTCACGTCGATCTTCCCGAGCGTCTTCATGTCCTCGCCCGGAGCGCGGGTTTCCGCGTCCCGCGCGTCGGCCGGAACCGTGGGGAGCTTCTTCCCGACGCGACGGAGCGCCGAGTCCATCTTGTGGAAGAGGGCGCCAGGAGGCCACGGGCGGACCAGGATGTCGTTCACGCCGCACTCCAAGGCCCGCTTCACCACCTCGCGCGTCGGCTGCGCGCAGACCGCGAGGACCGCGAGGCGCGCCGCGCGCGGGTCGGCCCTCAGGGACTGTGCGAGCTTGAGCCCGTCCTCCTTCCCGAACGGGTGGGCCAGGAGGACAAGATCGATCGAGCGCTGCCTCACCTCGAAGAGCGCCGCCTCAGGGTACTTCGCGGTCCGCACCGTCAGACCGTGTCGCTGGAGCCCCTCGGCCACCCTCGTCCGGTACGTCTCGTCGGCGTCCGCGACGAGGATCGAGCGCGCGTCGGCGAGCTTCGGCTCGACCACCCTCTGCGAGGCCGTCTGGGACCGGGTGATCTGGAACTGGACTCCGCGCGGACCCCCGTGAGCCATCTTCACGAGGTCAAGGTCGAGCCCGCTGTAGTCCTTCTTGTTGAGCCAGGTGATGAGGTCGCGCTCGGAGATCGCCGGCGAGTTCGCCGCGATCGTCAGGAAGACCTCGCCGTCGCGCTCGTCGGTCCGCAGGAACGGCTCGAGCGACAGGGCGGGCACCGCGAACGGGGGCGCGATTTTCACCGGCGTACCGGTGGCAGAGGACCAGGCGGACTGGATGACCGAGAAGTCGACCCCGTGGACCCCCTGCTGGAGCAGCTCGGTGATCACCTCGGCGATGGAGGCGGCGGGGGCGCCGGTTCGCACGATCAGATAGACGCCGTCGGGGCGGTGCTCGATCCTGGACCAGGGTTGAGACGTTTCCGACACGGATCCCTCAGCCACCACGGGCGGCGGGGCGCCCGCAACGCGGGCCGGGCCGCCTCTACTTCTCGCCCTTCCCGCCGACGATTTCGGTGATCCGGACGCAGAAGCTGTCGTTCAGCACGAGCACCTCGCCGCGGGCGACGAGGCGGTCGTTTACGAAGATGTCGAGGAGCGCGTCGCCCGCGAGCTTGTCCAGCTCCACGATGCTCCCCTTCCCCAGCCTCAGGATGTCCTTCACCGAGCGGCGGGTCCGGCCCAGCTCGACCTTGACGTCCAGGCCGACGTTCATCAGGAGGTCGATCTTGCTCTCGACCTTCTCCTCCCCCTCGCCCCCGAACGACTCGAAGGCCGGCGGGCCCCCGGCGGGCGGGGATCCGGGCGGGGCGGGCGGCAGGAACGGCGGGGGGGCCTGGGCCGGAGCTGGAGCGGTCGCGGGCGGGGCGCCCTGCGACGGGGCCGCCGCCTCGCCGGGCGAGATCCCGAGCTCCTTCAGGATCGATTCGATCGGGTCTTCGCCCTCGACCATCTCGCTCTTCTACCTCGGAGAGAACGACTCGAAACACACCTCTTGCACGACTTCCTGCTTGAGGATCCCCTGCAACTCCTTCAGGAGCTCCTTCCTCAGCTTGTCCTGGCCCTCAAGGTACATGACGTCGGGCCACGTCTGCCTCTGGAGAACCGTCAGGATCGTGTCGCGGACCTTCGCGCTGCGGTCCAACAACTGCTCCTTCCTCTTCTTATCGTCGTCCCATAGGTCCTTTTCGATCCCCAGGGCGATCTTGGTCTCGAACCCGTGGGGGAGGCCGTCCTGGAAGATGGTCACCTGGAATGCGGGGTCGAGCTGCCAGTAGCCGACTTTGATTTTGTCGTCACCGCCAGTCCCGACTCCCAGCTTGCTCCAGTTCGCGACGACCATGAAGATCACGCCCTCGATGAGGCAGATCCCGATGATGACGATCCAGCCCGTCAGGCTGAAGAGCGGGGAGCGCTCCCCGCCGCTCGGCGCGGGGGCCTCCGTCTTCTCGGCCGCCTTCTCGTCCGTCGCCATCGCGCGCTCCTAGTGGTCCTCGCGGATCACGGTCTGGGGCTGGTACAGCTCCTCGGAGACGATCACCTCCACGCGGCGGTTCATCCCCGCCGGCCACCCCGCCGTGCCCGGGACGATCGGGCTCGACTTGCCGCACCCCGCCACGCGAAGCCGCCCGGGCTCGATCGCGATCTGCTTGTGGTTCACCATGAAGTCGTGCACGGCGAGCGCCCGCTGGTAGGACAGCTCGAGGTGGTCCTTCCTCCCGTCGCGCGAGACGTCCTGCGGATTCTCGCTCGTGAAGCCGCGGATCTCCAGGAAGTTGTGAGACCCCTTCACGAGGGCGAGGATCGAGAGGAGCTGCCCCTTCCCCGAGTCCTGCAGCACGGCGCTCCCCTCAGGGAACACGGCGATGCCCTCCAGGGAGATCTTCAGGCCCTCGTGCACCCGCTGGACCAGGATCTCGTCCCCCTCCGCGACGGGGCGCAGCGGGGTGCCCGTCACGGCCAACGAAGGGTACTTCATGAGGAGGCCGCCGATGAGGTCCCTCGGCACCTGGGGCCCCCGGATCCCGCCCCTCCCGCCCTGGCCGCCGCCGAACGCCTCCTGGATCGACTCCATGGCCTTGCGGAACTTGGCGGCTTCGACGGTGGAGAGGCTGAACATCAGGATGAAGAAGGCGAGGAACTGCTGCGTGAGGTCGAGGTAGGCGACGACCCAGAACGGGGCCTGCTCCTCCGCCTCTTCCACCTTCTTCGCCATGGCTATGCCTTCGCGGGACCGCGCTCCTTGGGCTCAAGGTAGATCCTGAGCTTCTGCTCCACGATGCGCGGGTTGTCGCCCGACTGGATGGCGAGCACGCCGCGGATGATCATCTCCTTCACGTGCACCTCGTCCTCGGACCGGATCGACAGCTTCTTCGCGCACGGCATGAAGAAGAGATAGCACGACGAGACGCCGTAGAGGGTCACGGTCATCGCGAGCGCCATCGCGGGCCCGATCGACCCCGGGTCGCTCAGGTTCCGGAGCATCGCGATGAGGCCGATCAGCGTCCCGACCATGCCCATCGGCGGCCCGTACGCCGCGAAGGCCTCGAACATCTTCCGCCCGCGCGCGTGGCGGGCCTCCATGTTCTCGAGCTCCGTCGACATCATCTGGCGGATGAGCTCCGGGTCGGTCCCGTCGACGGCGAGCTGGAGCCCCTTCACGAGGAAGGGGTCCTCGATCTGATCGAGGACGCTTTCCAGCGCCAGGATCCCGTCGCGCCGCGCCATCTCCGCGTAACGGACCAGGTCGGTGATGATCTTCTGCGGCTCGTGGGTCTGGAACCGGAGGACGTTCCGGAAGACCGCGAAGAACCGCATCATCTCCTTGCCGGGGAACTGCAGGATCGTGGCCCCCGTGGCGCATCCGAACGCGAACAGGAGCGCGGCGGGGCTCCAGAGCGAGATGGGGCTCAGGTGCTCGACCACGAGGCCCGTGAGGAGGCACCCCACGGCGATCATCACACCGATGACGCTTGCGCGATCCAGCACAGGTTTCGACCTCTCTCCCTCCGTGGAAGGCCGCTACGCGGGGAAGCTCCGGATGGCCCGTCCGTACTCGATGACCCGACGGACGAGCTCGTCCATCTTTTCCTTCACCACGATCTTCTCATGATTGACGAGCGTGATCACGGTGTCGGGGGTCTCCTCGAGGAACTGAATCAGCTCCGCGTTGAGCACGAATTCCTTGCCGTTGAGCCTCGTCGCGCGAATCATCGGTCCCGCCCTACTCTGGCGAGGCCAGCTTCCTGGTCCGCCGTGGCGGATCGTATCACGCGGCCGGATCCGCGTTCAAGCCTACACGATCTGGATCAGCTCCTGCAGCAGCTCGCTCGCGACCGAAATCGTCCGCGTGTTGGCCTGGAACGACCTCTGGCTGACGATCAGGTCCGTGAACTGCTGCGCGATGTCGACGTTCGATTCCTCCAGGAATCCGCCGCGGATCGCCCCGCGCGCGAACTGGAGCGGGGGCCCGACGAGCGCGTCCCCCGACGCCGGGCCGACCGTGAAGTAGTTCTCGCCGATCGCCTGGAGGCCGCCGTTGTTCTCGAACCGGGCCAGGGCCACCTGCGCCAGGTCGCGGTTGATCCCGTTCGTGAACTGCCCCTTCACCACGCCGTCGGACGTCACCGTGAAGTCGCTGAGCGTCCCCTCCGCGAAGCCGTCCTGCTCCACGAGCGAGATCTCGCTCGACCGCGCGGCGAACCCCGTCGTCCGCGAGTGGCTCAGGTCGATCACGAGCGGCGTCGCGACCCCCGTCGTGTCCAGGTCGATCGACACCGGCGTCGCCGAGCTGTCGGAGAGGAACTGGCCGTTCGTGCTGTAGCTCACGAGCCCCGTCCCCGTCGGGCGCAGCGGACCCGCGTTGTCCTCGGTCTCCGAGAGCCACCGCCACTGAGTCCCCGTCGTCGTCTTGAAGTCGAGGTAGTAGGTGTTCTCGACGATGTGGGGCGAGCCGAGCGAGTCGAAGACGGTCGACGTCGTGGTCACGCTCTCCCCGGCGGCCGAGGCGAGCTGGCCGAAGAGGCCGAAGTCGCGCGTCGCCCCCGAGGCGTCCTGCACGAGGATCCTGAGGTTCGAAATTGCGTTCGCCGTGCCGACGTTCCCGCTAATCCGGATCGTCCCCTCGGGCGACGCGGCATCTTCCCCGGCGGCCGCGCCGCCGATCGAGACGTTCGCCCCCTCGTGGATCGAGTAGGCGTCTCCCCCCGGAGGGGCGCCCGGCGTCCCCTTGGACGGGTCGAGGGCGCTGAACGTGAGCGACGTCGGCGTCAGGATCGCCGTCACCCGGACCGACTGGCTCGCCCCGGGGCCCGTGTTGAAGCGCAGGATGTCCCCCACCTGGACCCCCGCCGTGACGAAGTCAGCGGCGGTGTCCGTGAGCGTCGTCGCCGTCACGGAGTCCAGGAGCGCGAGGTCGATCGTCCCCTCCGCCCGCTGCGCGGAGTGGAGGAGCTGGCCCTGCGTCCCGTCGGCCGAAATGCCGAGGGACTGCTCGAGGAAGGTGACGAACTCGCCGTAGGTCGTCCCCACCGCGTCAACCCCGGGAGGCGCGCCGGGGCCCACGCCGAAGGTCTTCGGCGGGAGCGTCCGTCCCCCCTTGTCCGCCGTGATCAGGATCGTGTCGCCCGGGTCGAGCAGGAGGTCGACCGTGCCGCTCGGGTCCGAGCGCCCCAGGTTGGAGAGGAGCGTCGTCGAGTCCGCCGTGTTGCCCGGAGGCCCCGTCACGTCGTTGTACGGCGTCGTCGACTCCAGCACCGTCCCCGAGAGGGCCGTGTCCCCCGCGCCGTTCAGGTTGCCGCCGAAGAAGATGTTGTCCGTCTCCTGGGCGACCCTGAGGTTCCCCACCGGGATCTCGACGCCCTCCACGGGGCCGCCGTTGTTGATCTGGAACGTCGTCAGGTCGGCGTTCCACCCCTGCACGATCGAGCCGGTCGCCGAGTCGACCAGGTTCTGGTTCGCGTCGAGGACGAACGTCCCGTCGCGCGTGAAGACCTGGCTCCCCACGGCGTTCTCGACGACGAAGAACCCGTCCCCTTCGATCGCGAGGTCGGAGTTGACCCCCGTGGCCTTGAGCGACCCCTGCGTGAAGAGCTTCGGCGTCGATCCCACCTGAACGCCCAGGCCGATCTGCAGCGGATCGACGCTCCCGAGGTTCCCCGCGGGGGGCGACCCGAACGAGAGCTGCTGGGAGAGGATCGTCGAGAAGTCGACGCGGGCGCTCTTGAACCCCGTCGTGTCGGCGTTCGCGAGGTTGTCGCCGACCACGTCGATCTTCGTCTGGTGCGCCCTGAGGCCCGAGATCCCCGAGTTGAACGCGCGTACGAGTCCCATGTCGTCTTCTCCTACTCCGTGGCCGGGAGGACTTCGGAGATGCCCGAGAGCGGCACCGGCTGCCCGTCCACGACCAGCACGATCTGGTTCCCCTCCGTGGCGACGCGCTCGACCTTGCCCGAGACGAACCCGCCGTCCGCGTCCACGCCGACCACCTCGCGGCCGAGGAGCGAGCTGGCGGACGTGAGCTGCTGGAGCCGGACGAGGTCGCGGATCCCGTCGGTCAGCGCCGCCGTGGACTCCAATGTCTGGAGGCTGGCGAGCTGTTGCACGAATTGCTGGTTCTCCATCGGCTTGAGCGGGTCCTGGTTCGTCAGCTCCGCGACGAGGAGCTTCATGAACTCCTTCTGCGAGAGCTTCGCCCGCCCTGTCGCGGTCGCGACGTCCGCAGAGGCACTCGGTGCGATCGTGTTCACTTCCATGGTTCGATCCTCTACGCCATCAGGTCGACAATCTGGTTCTGCGCAAGCAGGCGCCGACGCTCGTCGGCATACGCGCGCGGGTCCTCGACGGCCGCCTCGCCTCCCGAGGACGCCGGCAGGCCGCCGCCCTGCTGCCCGTACGAGGCGTTCCCCCGCTCGCCGTCCTGGCGCGCGGAGACCAACAGCTCGCCGACGCGGATCCCCTGGTCCTTGAGCGAGTCGGACAGCGCCGCGATGTTGCGCGTCAGGAGGTCGCGCGCCTCAGCCGAGTCGGCCGCGATGTGGGCCGAGAGGACGCCGTGCTTCACCTCGAGGTCCACCGTCACCGAGCCCAGGCTCGGCGGCGTCAGGAGGAAGCGCATCCGGCTCTGGCCGCTCTTCATCGAGAGGCGCATCCCGCGAACGACCCGGTCGATCATCGGGCCCGGGTGGACGGGGCGCGGCGAGGGCGCCTGGCCCATGTCGGCGGCGGGCGTCCCCTGCGAGGCGCCGCCCGCTGCGGCGACGGCGGGCGCGGGGTTCGTCCCCTGCTGGCCCGTGCGCGCATCGAGCCCCGTCTGGGCCCCCTGCCCCGCCGGCGCGACGCCCGCGGCGGTGACCTGCGAGGAGGCCGACAAGACGTCGAGCCGCGGCGCCGCGGGGTCGGCGGACGAGGCGGGGTCGAAAGTCGGCGAAGAGGCGGCGTCGACGGGCGGCTGCGCGGGCGCGGCGCCGAGGGCCTGCGCCTCGAGGACCCCCTCGGCGGAGCGGACGATCGGCGGCAGGGGCACGTCGGTCGGCGCCGGGCTGGGAGGCGGGCTGGACGGCGCCTCCGGTCTTGACCTCACCTCGCCGGCGTCCGACGGGTCTTGTGGGTCCGTCGGGGCCGGTGAAGCGGGTCCTGCGGGAGCCTGCGGCGGCGCGACCGGCACATCGTCGCGCGAGAGTACGGGCACGCTCGGCGGCTCCACCGGCGGCGGGGTCGTCGGGGGCGGCGTGGGCGGCGCACCGACCGCCTCGATCGGGGCGGCCTCGACGACAACGGGCGCGACCACCGTCGCGGCAACCGGCGTGGAGACCGCGTCGGTGCGGGCCGCGGACTGCTCGGGCCTCGACTCGGGCTCCGGACGGGCGGGCGGCAATGTCTGCTCGTCGTCGGCGGAATCCTCCGGCGGATCGCTCCGGTCCGCACGCTCGACGGGCGCGTCCGCGGGCCTGGAGTCGACCTCACGGGGCTCGTTCGGAGTGGGCCTGGAGGGGGGCTCGGGCTCGCGCGCGGGGGCCTTCTCGGGGCCCTGGGCGGGGGGTGCGACGGAGTTGAAATCGGCCTGCGCGCCGGTCGGCGGGGCCGACTGGAAGAGCTGCGCGAGGACGCCTGCGAAGGAGATTTCGGAGGGGTCGATCGCGGCCGTTTCGGGCCGTTCGACCGGCGTCACCGCTGCGGAACTCTGGACTCCGCCAGTACCTGTGGATCCGAGCGACATCGATCATCCAGGACGGCTGGACTCACGTGGTCGCGGGCCCGGCCGCCCCTCGACAAGCTCGGGGCGGTAGAAGCCAGAGGGGCGCCGCCGTCCCAGCGGCACACATCCTCGGGCTGCGCGGGCCGACCTTCCGTGGCGCCGCGTCCGACCAACGGAGCGTCATGCTCCGTCCTGGCGGGATCGCTCGATTCGGGGATGACAGGCGAGAGTGACTGTCGCAAGAGGCGCGCCAGCGAAATGGACCTCGTGACGGAGGGGCTGATGGAACAGGTGTAAAAACGTCCTTCACTCTCCCGCCTGGGCGACGATTCAGGCGCACGCCGTTGAGTTACTGGATTGGAACCGGCGTTCCCGCCGGGTATCACTTCAGGCTTCGTGGACAGATTTCGCGTGACGCGAATCTGTCGCACACTGCAACTCCATATAAGGACGCAGGATATTTCATCAAACTGCTGGAACGCAGTCATGCTCCCTGGTACAACGTTTGCGTCATCTCGACGGCAGGACTCCCTTACATGCACACTCGAGTGCATGGCAGGGTGGGTTTGCGGGGCTCGTTTCGGTCTGGAGAGTTGCGTATGAAGGCCATGTGGACTGGGCGTCGCGGAGTCGTGCTGCTGTTCGCCATCGCGATCCTCTCTATTCTGGCGATCCTGGCGACCTGCTTCACGTCCATCAGCCGGATGGAGCGCGACGTCTCACGCAACTACGTCGATCACGTGCGGGCGAAGCTCCTCGCCCAGGCGGGCATCGAGCGGGCCGCTGGGGAGATTCGGACGGCCATCCAGGGGCTGACGATCGCCGCCGCCAACTTCTCGGCCGCCGAGGACGTCAGCAAGCCCTGGATCTACGGAAAGCCCATGGGCGGCGGCACGGTCTTCTACGAGCCCTCCATTCCCCTCGACAAGGCCCTCTTCTGCTCGTTCAGTTGGAACGCGGCGACCAACTCCAATCGCACGGTCAGACTCGCCGATCGCACGAACACCAGGGTCGGCAACCCGCTCGAGGGGCCGTTCGGGCCCAACGACTTCGGCGTCTCGGGGGCGATGGCGGGCACGTACACCGCCAACGGGGACTTCTACTCGCTGAAGATCGTCGACGCCGCGAGCAAGATCTGCATCAACGGCCCCGACCGCAACGACGACGACCCCACCGCGGCGGTCGCCCTGACCGTGGTCAGGCTGATGCCCCAGGTCGAGACCATGCTCAACAACCTCTCGGTCATCCTGGCCCAGGAAAAGGGGCTGGCCTTCCAGGACCTCGGCACGCGGATCAGCAATTTCCGCCTCGCCTACGCGAGGCCGTTCATGCGCCTGGAGGAGATCATGTCCGCCCTGGGCGGGACGCCGGCCCAGCAGCAGGCGGCCTTCGACATCGTCCGGTCGTACATCACGACGGCCGCGTGGGTCGACCCGGGTACGCTCGCACCGGACTCGCTGCAGCACCGCATGCCCGAGTCGAACGGGGATCCGAACCTCATCTACAATGGCGGCTGGCGCACGACCCGCACGGCGTCCGCGCCTGACACGGGCGAGACGCGCACGGCCGAAGCGACGATCGCGGACGGCCCCACCCGGCAGTACGCCTGCCCGACCACGAGCGGATACGACCGCCACGTCTCGGACGTCCCGGGCTGGTGGATGGGCGAGAGGAACCCCGGCGCCAACCAGACGCCGGAGGGGATCTCCTCCATGATGTGCCGAACCCCCCGCGTGCCGGTGAACATCAACACGGCGCCGCGCGAGGTGCTCCAGGCGGTCCTCAGCGGCCTGCAGGGCGGGTACTTGAACCGCCTCGCCAATCCGACGGACTTCATGGGGTCTGGCTACACCTCGGACGTCGTCAACGTCCCGGGCGGGGCAGGCGGGCTCGCGAACCGCATCGCGCTCGCGATTGTCGCCCGCCGCAACGAGCTGGTGAGGTCACCGCGCCAGTTTGGATTCTCCACGTGGTACGACTTCAACTCCTTCATCGATGCGATCGACAACAATGCGGCGCTCGGAGCGCTGGTCCCCTCCTCCTCCGTCTCGCCGGTCGCGCTCGACGGGAACCCCATCCGCGCGCAGGCGATCAAGGACACGATCAAGGCGAACGCGAATCCCAACAGCCACATCAACAAGTTCAATCCGGACCGGGCCTTCGGAAGCCGGTTCGGCGACACCGACAAGGCCGACCTGAGGATCTGGACCACGGAGTTCTGCTTCAACAGCGACGGCTGCTTCGAGATCGAGTCGATCGGGCGCGTCTGCCAGGAGGCGAACGGCGCCGGGCTGATGCCGGTCGTCGCGGAGACCGTCATCCGGACGTCCATGAAGGTGTTCGACGTCTATCGGATCAGCACGCAGAAGGAGTTCGTCGCGAACCAGATCGGCGGGAGCAGCGGCGCGGGCGCGCTCGTGCCGTATCCGGAGAACCTCAACGACGTGGCTGGCCCCGCCCAGAGCAACCGGATCGACGCCGCGGCGGACTACGACGGCTACATGATGCTCGCGGGGCAGAGCACGCCCGCGAACCAGCCGAACCTGATGTTCCTCGCCACCTATGACATTGACCTCGGAGCCGGGGCGGCAGGCCCGGCCGAGCAGGGGACGAGCCTGGTCAACAATCGGACCGGAGGCTCCCCCTCCGGCGGGGGACAGAGCGAGCTGTTCACGGACGGGTTCTTCAATCACCGGACGAGGCGTTACGGGAGCTACACGGACATCGGCGGCGCGGAGTCGTGGGGCGCGCAGAGCATCGGAGCCACCGATGAGTACATCCGCAACACCCGCGCCGATCTGAAGATCTCCATGAGCGAGGGCACGATCGACATGTGGATCAAGCCGACCTGGGCGGCGACGGGAAGGAGCCCTGGCAACGGCGAGGTGCCCGAGTTCGCGACGTCGCAATCCAACTCCGCCGCCAACCCGTGCGCCATCAGCCGCAGGACCCTGTTCAGCGTCGGAGAGGGCGAGACGGGACAGAACTACCCGATGGGCGGGTCGAGACTCGAGACCAGCGACAACCGCATCTACATGTACGCCACATGGGACCGCGACGCGGTGTACCTGATGGGCTCCCATGGCACGCGTCTCGCCGACGTGCCCCGCGGTCTCGTGTCCGCGTGGCCCACGTCGCTCGACGGGGGCGCGCACAACGTCCGCGACCGCAGCACCCAGTCGACGAACCACCTGAACTGGCGGCAGCTCCGCACCGACACCGTCCCCAACCCTGAGCCCAAGTACTCCGTCGCCACGAACACGTGGAACCCGTGGAGGTGGCGGTATGCGGGCGGCTGGCACCACGTGAGGATGTGCTGGAGCGGCCAGACGGCCTGGTTGTTCGTCGACGGCCAGCCGGGCGAGGACGACCCGCTGACCAGCTTCCGCGCGCCGGGCATCGCGCCGAGGATCGACGCGTCGTGGTCCCTCTTCGTCGGCTCCAACCGCTTCAAGGACGACGAGACGAACGGCTACCCGTGCAACGCGGACGCGACGATCGACGATGTGAAGATCTTCTCCACGGCCATCTCGACCTCGGGCTTCGCGCCTCCCCAGCGCTATCAGGGGGGCGGGACCTACGAGGGGAAGATCGGGAGGAGGACGAACGTGCTGGACTCCAACGTCCAGCCGATGGACAACGCGGGACGCGTCGCCTGCGTTTCCTGGACGGTCAATATGCCGCGGTTCAGCGGGACGTCGACCTCGTGCTCCCTGGAGATCGGCAAGGGCGGCTCCTACACCGCGGTGAGCCCGAACATGAGCGGCGGCCTGCCGCCGGAGCTCGCGGGACGCGGCACGCGCGTGTCGAACCTGAACCTCGTCGCCGGGGAGGACATCGCCTACAAGCTGACGATGACCTCGGGAGGCAACGACCAGCTCGCCAGCCCGATCCTGGACGACGTCACGGTGATGGTCATCCCGTCGGCCCCGCGGTTCCTCTACTACAGCGTCGAATAGTCCCCGCTCATCTTCTTCCGATTACGACGTGACCGGAGCGGCCCCTGGCAGGGCCGCTTCGGTCCGTTTCAGGAGACACGCCCCCATGCTGCGACTCCGGCCCCTCGTCCTCCTCCTCGCCGCCTCGATCGCATTCGCGGAGGACCCGCCGAAGGGGGAGGCGCCGCAGAGGGAGGCCTTCGGACTCCGTCGCCTGCTCGCCTATGTCCAGCAGAACGGCGAGGAGCAGGAAGTTGTCGTCGAGGGAGAGGGGAACCTGCCCGACAACGCGGTGATCGACCTGTCAGTCGAACACCGCGGCCAGCTCTGCGAGGACCTGCGCGGCTCGGTCTCCCCGAAGGCCGGGATCTTCTCGATGCGCATGTCGACGTCGAGGGCGTTCTGCCCGGGGTACTACGTCGTTGTGGCGCAGGTCAGCGCATGGAGGCAGTCCGGGGAGCTCGCCGAGGTGGTGGCCAGGATCGGCGAGATCCGCGTGACCCAGGCCATCACGGTGGGCAGCGCCGAGGAGATCAAGGCGAGCCGGGACGAGCAGCTCAAGGTCTACGAGGCCCAGATCGTGGAGATGGAGGCGGTCTTCGCCAGGCTCGCGCAGATCTACTCGAAGGCCGTGAAGATCACGGATGACGCCGCCTCCATGTCGGAGTGGACCAAGGAGAGCGGCGCCGTGCCGGAGGAGTGCGCCGCGAAGTCCCAGGCGCTCAGGGAGATGTTCAACGACAGGGTGATCCCGATCTTCCCGCTCCTGCACGCCTGGACGGTCAACGGTTGGATGAACCTCGTCAAGGTCCACGAGAGCATGCAGGGCGGCCTGACGGTCGATACTCAGGCGCTGGCCGGACACGGCGAGACCCGCGCCGTCTTCCTCCGGCTCGCCAGCGAGGAGTTCGCGGGGTACACGCGCGGCATCCGCGCCCAGGTGCTCCTGGAGCGTCACCTGGAGGTCCGCGACCGGATCCTCAACGTGCTCTCGCTGCTCTCCAGCCTGTTCGGCGAGTCGCAGAGCACCTTCCGTCAGGCGAGGGACATCCGGACCGAGGAGATCAAGACGTTCTGGAAGCAGATCGACGTGGAGTGGAACAAGCGGCTCGCCGAGATCGAGAAGACGCTGCCCCAGATCAGGGACAAGGACCTGGAAAGGGACTATCCGGACATCGTGGAGCAGATCCTCCAGACGCCGAGCGCGCTCAGGAAGCTCTGGAAGCTGTACGCCGAGGTCGTGGTGGAGGAAGCGAAGACGCTGAAGCTCCCGGGGCACGAGCGGGAGAGTCTCGAGAAGCAGCTCGCGGCCGCGGAGCTGGATTGCTGGGCTCGGATCTACCCGCTCATGGAGGTCCTGGGCTTCAACCGGGAGGTCTTCAACCGCCAGATGAACCGCACGGCGGAGATCAAGGAGACCGCGCAGCCCGAGCAGCTCCTCTCAGGGACGCTGGACGAGTACATCCTCGGCCAGACCGAGAAGCTGGCCTCGCCCGACGAGGCGGTGCGGGACCAGGCGCTGCAGGCCATCCTCGGGATGAAGGCCGTGTCGCTCCGCGTCCTGAAGAAGCGGCTGAATCAGGGTCTGGAGCCCGGCTCGCGGTTGGAGGGCCTCGTCCTGATCTGCCTGGGGAGGCTCGGCGAGTCGAGCGTCGCGGGCCGGCTGTTGCAGCTCGTGCAGTCGAGCACGGACGACTCGTTCCGGGTGAGCGCGACGCTGGCGGCCGGATCGACCCAGTCGGCCGAAGGGGTGACGCCCCTGGTCCAGCTCCTGAAGGAGGACAAGTCGGCGTCGGTCCGGGCGGCGGCCGCGACGGCGCTCTCCTTCCTTGGCAAGACCGGCGCCCTGGACGCGCTGATCGACGCCTTCATGGACGGGGACGCGGCGGTGCGCCAGTCGGCCCTGGCGGCCGCTGAGGCCCTCGCGAAGAACGACTTCGAGTACGACCCGAAGGCCCCCCAGGGCACGCGGAAGGCCCAGACCGAGGCCGCGAAAGGCTGGCTGGAGCAGAACCGCTTGAACCTGGAGTCCGGGGGCAAGTAGTGCCGCGTCAGGCGCAATCCTGTCGGTTGAGGTCCCTTTCCCCTTCCCTTTCCCGTTCCCATTCCCATTCCCATGCGGTCGGAAGCGCTGGGAAAGGGAAGGGGAATGGGAACGGGAACGGGAAGGGGACCTGAACTGACAGCAAAGCGTCTGACGCTAAGGTAAGACCCCGCCCCGAGCCGGGACCTTCCATGCGCATCTGGATCCTCGCGGTCGTCCTCGCGGCGGTCGCCGCCGGATTCGCGGCATGGCTGCTTCGCCCCGCGCCACCCCCGGTCCCCTCCCCTCCGCCGCCGACGCCGCCCCCCGCCGAGGCCGTGACGGCCGCGGAGCGCGAGGCGATCGATCGCGGCCTCGCGTGGCTCGCCTCCGCCCAGGAGCCCGACGGGCACTGGTGGTGCGCGCGCTGGAGCCCCTACAAGAAGAGCCCGGGCATCCCCGGCGTGGGCGAGGCGACCGTCGACTACCTCGACCCCGCCCTCTCCGGCCTCGCCCTCCTCCCGTTCCTGGAGGACGGCCACACACCCACGAAGGGGAAGCACGCCGTCGTCGTCGCGCAGGCGATCAACTACCTGAAGTCGGTCGCCGAGGCGTACCTGAGGGACGGTCCTCCGCGCTATTCGAACCAGCAGCCGGGCATGTGGCACTGGGGGATGATCGTCGGGGACTACAACCCGGCCGTCGTGTACGCGGCCCTCGCCGAGGCCCTCCGCAGGACCGGCGACGAGTCCCTCCGACCGCTCGTCGAGGGTGGCGTCGAGCAGTTGGTCACGATGCGGAGGGAGGACCGCCCGTGGGCCTCGACGCTGAATCCGTACGACATCGGGGCCTGCGTGTTCTGGGTCCAGTTGCTCGAGACGGCGGAGGCCTGCGGCGTGAAGGTCCCCTCGCGGGCGCGCGCGGAGGCGCAGGCGTACCTGCACGAGATGACCGAGGTGGAGACCGGGCGGATCGTGACGAAGGACGTCTGCACGGAGTGCCTGGGCGGGTGGGACGCGCAGGCCTCGGCGGTGCTGATGCGGGCCTGGATCGACCCCGCGACGGACCCGATCCGCGAGAAGGAGCTCGACACGATCGCGGCGCACGCGCCGGTGTGGGAGACGAGTTGGAGGCTGCCGGAGGACCCCACGAGGGGGCTCACGGAGACCTACCGGATCAACCGCGACATCGTGAACTACTTCTTCTGGTACTACGGCACGCTCGCGCTGGAGCGGCACGGAGGCGAGCGGAGTGGACCCTGGCGGGCCGCCCTGCAGGCGGCGCTCCTGCCGAACCAGGTGAAGGACGGGGAGTTCGCGGGGTCCTGGGAGCCCGTCGACCCGTGGGGGATGCTCTCGGGTCGCGTCTACTCGACGGCCTACGCTGTCATGTCGCTCCAGGTCCCGCACGCGGAGCCCCGCTGAGGCTATTCCGTCCTGCGTATCAAGTGAAACCCTGCGGGCGTTTCGACAACGCCTGTCAGGCCTCCCACTTTGATCGCTGCGACGGCCGCCTCGAATGCCGGGTCCCTCTGGCCGCGGACGAACCCGCCGAGGTCTCCGCCCCTCGCCTTCGACGGGCAGTCGCTGGACGACGCCGCGAGCTTCGCGAAGTCCTCGCCGGCGCGGAGGCTCTCGAGGAGGGCCTCGGCCCTGGCCTTCGCCTCGTCCCTGGTGCGGGCGATCGTCGGGGGCGCGCCTTCCGATCCCGCGTGCATGATCAGGATGTGGCTCGCGTGCCAGTGGACCGTGGCGTGGAGGATGACGTGGAAGCCGTACTCGGTCTCGACGACGCCCGAGATCCCGCCGGGCGGAAGGGAGAAAGCGGCGTCCTCGAAGGCGGGGGGCATCTTGCCGCGGGCGATCTCCCCGAGGTTTCCTCCATCCGAGTGCGAGGGGCAGTCGCTGGCCTGACCGGCGACGGCGACGAAGTCCTCCTTCCCCTCGGTCACGCGGCGGTGGGCCTCCTCGGCGAGGGCCCTGGCCTCCTCGCGGCTGCGCGTGACGGTCGTGGGGGCGGCCTCGGAGCCCCTGTACGAGACGAGGATGTGCGCCGCGGGGGTCCTGGCGGTCATGCGCGCGGCGATAAGGAACCCGAAGTCGAACTCGAGGATGTCGGAGACCTGGCCGACCTCCATGCCGAAGAGGGCCTCCTCGAGGGCGGGGTAGTCGGACTTGCCGCGTGCCAGGGTACCCATGCGCCCGCGGTTTCCGGGGTCGTCGGAGAACTTCGCGACGACGTCGTCGAACGAGGCGTCGTGGGCGCGGGCGGCGTCGAGGGCCTCCTCGGCGCGGGCCCTGGCCTCTTCGCGGGAGCGCTCGACGCCGGGCAGGGCCTTGGGCGCATCCTTGAAGCTGATGATGACGACGGCGCCCGCGACCTCCTCCGGGGGGACTTCGGGGCGGGTCGGGACCTTGGCGGGGTCCTCGTCGTGGGCGGAGAGGGGCAGGGCAAGCACGAGGAGAGCGAGGGCGAACGGCCGCATCGGGGGGCTCCGTGAATGGGGCGATGCAGACTGTGCGATGCCCGATCGTAGGCCACGCGGCGGTCGGCCGCAAGGGCCCTGGTGTCGCGTCAAGCGCGATCCTGTGGGATTGGATGGCTACCCGCGCTCGAGATCCAGATCCCAAATCCCAGATCCGAACGAGATCCCAGATCCCAACACAATGCCTGCGCGCTTGTTAGGATCTGGGATCTCGTTCGGATCTGGGATTTGGGATCTGGATCTCGAGCGCGGGCAGCCATCCAATCCCACAGGATCGCGCTTGACGCGACACTGGCCTGGCAGGACGCTAAGATCTCAGTAGCCTCGTCCAGAAACGCGCCAGGTCCCAGGTATCCCCCCAGCGGGTCTCCTTCCCCTGCTCCAGCTCCACGTGCGAGACGAGGTCGCTGATCAGGACGACCGCCCCGCCCCCCGACGACGCCCACTCGGCGAGGCGGCGCGACTCGGACGGCGGGACGACGTTGTCGACGCTCCCGTGGAGGACGTAGACCGTGCAGTTGGGCGGCGCCCCGCGCGCGGGGGAGAGCGCGTCCGGCGATGGCGTCCCCAGGATCGCGGGCGCGAGCTGCGCGCCGACCCACAGGGTGTCCCCGTCCATGCAGCGCGTGAGGAGCTCCTTCGCGCGCGGCCCCAGCAGGCCGACATGCGCGCGGGCCTCAGCGTCCTTGCCGTGGAGGTACTCGAGGGCGGCCTCGCGGAACGCCTTCGCCTCCTCCGGCGGCACGAGACGGTCCGCCGTCTGGGAGAGGATGGCGGCCTGGCTGTAGGGGTGGGGCTTGAGCTCCTTCCCGTCAGGGAGGCGGCCCGTGCAGAGGTAGTCCATCGTCCGGTCGAGGTCCGCGTGCGCGCCGAAGGCGAACGCGAAGGCCATCCGGTCGCGCAGGGAGGGACGGCCGGCCGCGGCCAGGCCCAACCCTCCGGCGAAGCAGATGCCCATCATCCCGATCCGCCCGTCGTCGCCCGAACCGAGGCCCGACTCGTCGAGGGTCCAAAGGGCGACCCGCTCGATCTCATCCACGGAGCGGGGGCTGATGGCGTACTCCTTCAGGTCGACGAGGTCTGGCGTGACGACGGCGAATCCCATTCCTGCGAGCTTCCGGGCGAACGGGACGAGCCTCTCCTCGTCGTAGCCTCCATAGTGGAGGCCGTGGACGAGGACGACCGCTCGCTCGTGCTCCCCCGCGGGCTGGTAGACGCGGAGGGGCACGTCGCGCTCTCCGCACCGGACGCGCGCCTCGGTGACACGGAGCGGCCCGCCTGCATCGAGGGCCTGCGGGCTCGAGTCTGCGATCCGCTGAAGGAAGCGGAGGCCGGGCATCGCGAGTCGGTACAGGACGCCCGCGGCCGCGAGCAGGATCGCGAGCACGCTGCCGCCCCAGACGAGGACCCGCTTCTTCCGGCTCCACCTCAGGCGAGGCGCCTGTTCGGCCATGTCGACCTCCCCATTTCCTGCGCGCCAATCGACGCGGACGGTAGCACGGGGGAGGGGTGCGATCAAGATCGCGGGGAGCCGTCGTTGACCTTCCGAGGCTCACGCGCCGGCTTGTCCACTTGACGTCTTGAGCTCGGATCACGAAGCCCCGAGTTCGCCCTTTCGGGCATCAATCTCGCGTTTCGTCGCGCGGGTGATCGAGCGCGAGGGATTCCTTGCGGGCCGGGGGGCTTCCTGATACCGTTCCGCGCCCTCGCTGGCCAGAGGAGAGCCCCATGCAGCTTCGTCGCGTCCCGTTCGTAGCAGTCCTGCTGACACTCGCCGGCGCCGTCCTCGCGCAGGAGCAGAGCCTGACGATCCGTCGGGGCACCCACGGCGGCGCGCCGGGGGTCGGAAGCATCACGAACATCGGCATGACGCTCGGGGGCGCGAACCGTCGGATCCGCTTCCAGGCCCTGTTCACGGGCAGCGCGGCGTACGTGACGCGCGACCCGGCGAACCAGTGGGACTGGAACAAGCTGCTGGGCCTCTCGACGCTCAACATCCACGGGAAGAGCATCCGCCTCGGCTGGCGCTGGCTCCCGTCCGTCGGGAAGATGGAGCTCGGGTTCTACGGCTACTGGAATCGCACTCGGTATTCCATGCCGCTGACGCAGGTGAACCTGAACGAGTGGGTGGATGTAGAGCTGTCGCTGACGTCCGGCGGCATCGCCGCACGTGCGGGGACGGCGACGTGGCAGCAGGCGGGTACCTTCCGCATCCCGCGGTGGATGCCGGTCTTCACCGCGGTCCTCCGCACCGCCTACTTCGGCGGCGACGAGACCGCCCCGCAGGACATGACGGTCCGCTACCGCAACCTCGTGGTGCAGTAGCCGCCTCCCGCCCAGCTCCTCATCGCGCGGGCGGCGTTTTGGGTCACTCAGCGAGCCGGGAGGAGGCCGTCCGACAGGCAAGGCGAGGACGACGCTAGGCCGGGCTTCAGCGAGGCGGCTGGGCGCCGGAGCGGCGCGTCGCGTCCTCGAGGAGCGCACCAACGTCCGCCTTGCCGCCGGAGAGCTCACGCGCCGCCTCGTAGTCCGCGATCGCCTCCGTGTACCGCCCCAACTGGTGTAGGACCACGCCGCGGTTCAGGCGGTCCTCCCATTTTCCAGAGGCCTCGGCGATCAGCGCCGAGAGATCCGCGAGCGAGCGCTCCCAGGAGGCCTTCGGGTCCCTCCCGAGCCGCCCTTCCGCCGCCGCCAGGCGCGCGAGCGCGAGACCGCGGTTCCGAAGCGCGTCCACCGAGCGCGCGTCCCGCTCCAGACACCTGCCGAAGTCCTCGATCGCCTCCGCGTACGCCCCCAGCGGGTCCTGCTTGCGCCCCTCCAACGCGACCGCGCGCTCCAGGCGCACCACCCCGCGGCTGTTGTACGTGGCCGCCTGAGCCGGAGAGAGCCCCGCCACCGCGTCCAGGTCCGCAACCGCCGCCCCAAAGTCCTTCTCCGCGTCGCCGCCGCGACGCACCGTGGCCCGAGCCCTCGACAGGTACGCCAGCGCACGGCTGTTCCGCACGGCCCCCTCCCGCGAGGGCTCGAGCGAAAGCGCCTCCGTGTAATCCAGGATCGCCTTCCCGTACGCCGCCCGCGGGTCCAGCCTCGCCTGCCCCTGCCCCTCCCCCAGCGCCCACGCCGCCATCCCGCGATAGAGCCGCGCGGCGACGAGTCGCGGGTCGCGCGCGACCGCCTCGTCGAAGTCCCCGAGCGCCCGCGAGAGCGCCGCGAACGCCGCCACCTGCTTCCCCGGCTGCACCGACAGGTCGTTCGCCTCCGACCCGTGCAGCAGTCCCAGCAGCAGGAAGGCGAAGGCCTGGTCCGGCCGCGCCTCCCGCACCCGCTCCACGTCCTCCACCCCGCCCTCGTACCGCTTCAGGATCAGCCGCATGCACGCCCGCGCGAGGAGAAGGTCCCGCTCGAACACCTGCATCGACGCCCGCCCGATCACCGCCGAGAGCGCCTGGTCCGCCTCCTCGTACCGCTTCGCCCCGAACGCCCGCACCGCCGTCACCGTGTTCCTCGCGTCCTGCTCCACCTCCCGCCCCCAGACCCGCGCCGAGCTCGCCTCTTCCAGGAGCGCCTCCATCCGCGCGCGCAGCGACTTCAGCTCGGGCGTCTCCTCGGGCGCGACGAAGACCTCCACGCTCGGGGCCCCGATCGTCAGCGCGCTCCCCCGGATCAGCAGGAAGTACGTCGACAGGCAGTCGAGCCCCTCGATCAGCGCGCCGTAGGGGAGGTCCGGATCGAGGCGCCGGGACTCCCTCATCCACGCGATCCCCTCCTCCTCGCGCCCCGCCAGCTTCCTCGCCCAGCCCGCGAGAGCCTTCATCGTCGCCTGCGAGGTCGCGTCCGGCGGCGTCGCCCGGATGAACTGCTCCACATCGCCCCAGAGCGCGTCGCCCGCCGCCCTCCGCTCCTCGGGGCCCTTCCGCGAGTCGTAGCAGCTCTCCTCCAGCTTGCCCAACGTCCGCGAGAGCATCCCCCACCGCGAGAAGACCTCCTGCACCCGGGACGCCTTCTGGAGCGCCTCGTCCGATCGGGCCCGCTCCTCGCGCTCCCTCGTAAGGAACGTCCAGAGGAAGGGGAGCACGGCCAGCGCGACGACCGCGATCGCCGTGGGGACGAGGACCGCGCGGTTCTTGCGCGCGCGGCGCACGAGCTTCCCGACGAGGCTCACCCCCCGCGCCTGGATCGGGTCGCCGTCGAGCACCCGACGCAGGTCCCGCGCCATCTCCCCCATGCTCGCGTAGCGGCGCTTCGGGTCCTTCTCCAGCGCCTTCAGGCAGATCGTCTCCACGTCGCGCGGAAGGTCGGGCCGATGCACTCTCGGCCGGATGGGGTCCGAGTCGGTGATCGCATTGAGGATCGCCTGGAGCGTCTCCGCCTGGAACGGCAGGTGGCCCGTGACGAGCAGGTAGAGGACCACGCCGAGGGAGAACTGGTCGCTCGCGGGGCCGTGGAGGTGCGCGTGGCCGCCGGCCTGCTCGGGGCTCATGTAGAGCGGCGTGCCGAGGAGGTCGCCGGTCAGCGTCAGGCCCGAGCCCGCCTCCTGGTCGACCTCGCGCGCGAGGCCGAAGTCCATGACGAACGGGCGCCCCGTGGCGTCGACGAGGATGTTCGCGGGCTTCACGTCGCGGTGGATGATCCCCTGCTCGTGGGCGTAGGCGAGGGCCTCCGCGACGGAGCGGACCAGCTCGAGGGCGGTGCGGAGGGGGATCTCGCCGTCGAGCATCTGCTCGAGCGAGCGCCCGTCGATGAAGTCCGAGGTGAAGTAGTGCTGGCCGTTCTCGATGCCGACGTCGTACACGCCGACGATGTTCGGGTGGCGGAGGCGCGCGGCGGCCTGGGCCTCGCGCACGAACCGCTGGACCCGGCCGCTGCTGGGGTCGCCGTCGAGGATCCGCTTCAGGGCGACCACGCGCTGGAGGCGGGTGTCCCAGGCCTTCCAGACGATGCCCATCCCGCCGTGGCCGAGCTCGGCGAGGATGCGGTACGGGCCGAAGGTCCGTCCAACCTCGGAGGGCACGGGGGAGGCCGGGCCGCTTCCTGGGGTCACGGTCGGCCCGGTCGGGGATTGGGTTCCCGCGGGGACGGGTCCGGGCGACAGCGTCGGCCCGGTCGGCGAGGGCGTGCCCGCCGGAAGCGTGGGCTGCGCGTGAGGAGGGATCTCCGGCATGTCGCTCCGAATCCGCCGACTGCCCCGCCCGACGAACCGATGATATCCGCGCGCGGGCCGTCCTCCCACGGGAATTCGGGCACGGTTCGATTCTGGGTAGCACTCGCGTGCCCGTGCCCGAAGCCCGAGACCCGAGACCCGCCGCCCGTTCCACGTGCCCGTGCCCGTGCCCGATCGCTCGGGCACGGGCACGGGCACGTGGAACGGGCGGCGGGTCTCGGGCCTCGGGCTTCGGGGCGCGGGAGACGGGCACGGGGAGCGGGCACGGGGAGCGGGCACGGGATGCGTCACGGCGGGTCGCGGGAGCGGGGCGGGCCTCTGGGGCCAGCCGGCGTCCTTGACCGGAGTCCGAGGCGTGCTTATCATCGGTTCCAGAGGTGCCAGCCAATCCCCGCGCGGGTCCCGGGTGCCGATACGCCCCGCGCCCGGGAGAGAGCGAGCCGCCACATGATGTACAAGCGGATCGATGAACTCGAGCCGGGAGACCGGCTCGCGCAGACCCTCCGCCATCCCAAGACGGGCGTGACGCTGATCACGCCTCACTTCGTCCTGGACTCGAAGTCCCTGCCCCGAATCCAGCAGAACCTGAGGGGCGCCGGACTCCTCTCCGTCCTCATCTACAACCCTGCCCTCGCGATCCTCCAGCAGTGCTACGAGGCGGAACGGCTCGAGGCGCGCGCCCAGCTCTTCAAGACCCTCGCCCAGCAGGCCGAGTCGGCGGACCACCTCGTCGTCACCACGCGGTCGATTGCCGAGAGCTCCCGCGCGATCGGGGCGCTGTGCCAGGCCCTCCGGAATTCGCAGTTCGCGACCGCCTTCACCGAGGAGGGCGCCGTCGGGAGCGACCTGATGTCCCAGTGGAAGGCGATGTCCGGGGAGCGATGCTACCTCGCACTGACGCTCGCGCTGGAGGTGAAGAACCTGGCCCTGGAGGACATCAACGCCTCCGTCCGCGACGTGGCGAGCGCCCCCGTGACCGACCTCGGCTACGACGACCTCGGCCTCGGCGCGATGTACATCGACGTGCAGGACCACTTCGGGGACGAGCAGACCGTCACGCTGCTCAACGAGCTCGAACGGCGCCCGATCGCAAGGGCGATCATCCGGCAGCGCTCCCAGCGGTTCGACGGGAGGGGGTCGGCCAGCCACCTGCCAGGCCAGTTCACGGAGGTCATCCTTCGCGGGCGCGCGATCCATCCCTACACACGGATCGCCCAGATCGCGGGCGAGTACGCGAGGCTCCACGTCGCGGGGACAGGCGAGCCGGGGAAGGGAGGCAAGGCGCTGATCCCCGCCCGCTGCCTGTGGCTGATGGCCAACGACCCGCAGCTCAGCGCGATGTTCGACCCCGACTACCTGCAGAGCTTCCTCGGCGTGATGCTCCCCTACCCCCTCGGCCACCGGGTTACGCTGAACACCGGCGAGATGGGCGTGGTCGTATCGAGCCGCCGCGAGGCCCCCTGGCGCCCGACCGTCCGCGTGCTTGAACGGGATGGCGGGAAGCTCGCGGAGGCGTACGACGTCGACCTCGCCGAGACCCCGGACTCGGCGATCGCCCGCTACGAGGACGCGCCGGACGACTGCCTCCAGTACGCCTCCTGACGCCTCCCGGGGGCCGTCAGCGCGGCGAGTACCTCCGGATCGTCTCCTCGCGGAACCCCTCCTCGAGGAGCGTGCGGGCCAGCTCCTCCGGGATCGGTCCGTGGTGATCGCGGAGCCGCTCCTCCAGCCGCGGGAGCTCGTCCTTGACGGCCTCCTCCAGGACGGCCTGGTGCATGTCGCGCGCCTCGTCCGACTGGTGCCCGAGCCACTCGAGCAGGTTCTCCACCTTCTCGCGCGCCCCTCCGACGAGGCCCTTCTCCTTCTGGAGGCGCTCCCGCTGCTCGTTCCGCAGGCCGAGCGTGCGCTCGAACCAGCGGCGGGCCGCGGCAGGCGCCTCGGAGGCCCTCCCGCTCGATCGCGTGAGGGTCGCGATGACCCGGAGCAGCCAGACCTCCCTGCGCGGCTCGATCTCGCGGGCCGTCCTGCAGATCGTGTCGAGCTGCTCGACCGCCCGCTTCTCCGCGTCCGCCGCGTCGGCGGGGAGGTCGGGCGCGACCTTCCGGACGTGCGCCAGGAGGACGAGGACGCGCTCGTCGAGGGCTCCCGAGGGCTCCTTCTCGCCCAGGTAGGCGGCCGCCCGCAGGTACAGGTGCGCCAGCCGTTCGATGTCGCGGTACCCCGGCTTGACCGTGAGCTGCGCCAGCAGCCCCGAGAGGGTGATGAGGAAGGCCGCCGACGAGGTGAGGTGATCGGCCCCGGTGTCGACCGCGCGGCCTATCAACCCGAGCGGGGCCTGGGGCTTCGCGACCTGCGCGCGGACCGCCTCCTGGAGCAGGTCGAAGTGCTTGCCCCTCGCCTTCTCCTCCTGGAACGTCTTCGGCAGGTCGGCATAGTGGCACCCGGGGCAGAACCAGAGGGCGTAGTCCATGGGGCGGACCCACTGCCACATCGCCTCCGTCCACTTCACGCGGACCGGGTTTCCCGCCAGGTCGGACTCGACGACCTCGAACATGCTCTTCTTGAGGCTCCAGTTCCGCACGCGCGCGCCGCAGATGGGGCACGTCGCCTCGATGGGAACGAACGGCAGGCGGGGACGGGGTGCGTCCCCCTCGCCCTGGGATGCCGCGCCGCTTCCGGGCCGGGTCGGCTGCACGTGACGGTCCTCCTCGTGGTCCGCGAACTCATACGACGGGGGCGCCCCCTGGTCAAGCGGATTCCCGCCCCTACCAGCCCGAGAGCGTCCCGCCGCCGAGGTCGTCCCGGCCCACGGCCCGGGCGACGGTGATCGCCGCCTGGGCCGAGAGGTCGATCCGCTCCTGCCCCGTGGCGCTCCCGTCCGCCGCGTACATGGCCGTGACGACGGGCCGCGTATGCTGGCCGCGCGTCGCCGCCACGACGCGCGCGACCCGGCGATCGGAGAGCTCCACCCAGCTCCCCAGGGGGAAGAGGGCAAGCGTATCGAGGAGCGCGCGGACCGCCTGCCCGTCGAGCTTTCCCTCCCGGACCAGGCGGAGGAGCGTCTCCATGGCGCGGTAGGGGAGCATCGCCGGACGGAAGGGCCTGGCCGCGAGCAAGGCGTCGTAGACGTCGGCCGCGGCGACCAGGCTCGCATGGCGGTGGATGCGCTCCTTCGTCAGGCCCTGGGGATACCCGGACCCGTCGGCGCGCTCCATGCACTGGTAGGCCGCGATCACAACGCGGATGGGCAGCCAGTCGACCTTGCGGAGGAGGGCGAGGCCGAAGGCGGGCGCGCGCTTGACCTCCGTCATCTCCGCCTGCGAGAGCGGGCCCGGCTTGTCCTGGATCGCCTCCGGCACGCGCAGCATCCCCACGCGCGCGAGGAGGCCCGCGAGCGCGAGCTCGAACACCTCCTCGTGGGAGCGGAGGAGGGTGATCCCCGCGGCGGCGGAGAGCAGGGCCACGTGGAGCGCATGGGACGGCAGGTAGGCCCCTCGGGCCTTCCAGTTGACGAGGTTGAGGAGGAGCTCACGGTCCTCGGCGAACGCCCCGAGGATCCGGCGGACGATCCCCTCGGCGTGGGAGGCCGGCTCGGACGGCTGGGCCTTCAGCCGGGCCTGGAGGGCATCCACGTCGCGGAGGAGAGACTCGTACAGGTGCAGGTACCGGATGCGCTGCTCGGGCGTGCGCTGCGTCATGCGGAGGTCCGAGGAGACGCTGTCGGCAAAGGGCGGCGCGCGGTGGGCGGCCGGGGGTTCCATCCAGGAGCGCATCAGGTTCTCGCTCCACTCCTTCCCCAGCCTGCGGTCTCCGGGAGGAAGGGACGTCTCGTCGACAGGGACGGGGCGGACGGGCGTCTCGGTCCCGAGGGCGCGGAACATCTCGACCTCGTCCAGCCCCAGCTCGGACGCGCTCCGCCGGACGTAGAAACCCTGGATGCCGTTCTCCACGAGCAGCCGTCGCACGGCTGCGTCGAGGATCGTGCCGGGGCTCGACAACAGGCGGCCGGACGCGTCCCTCAGTTCGGCGCTCAGCCGCGTGCCGTCGGTGAGCTCCGAGAGGAGGACCTTCCTGGCCTGGACCTGGAGCCGGAACTGCCGCTCGTCCTCCCCGGGGTCGAGAACGCAGAGGTCGTGGATCCCGGACCTGGCCATCCGGTCCCGCACTTCCGCCCCCAGGGCCTCCTCGGCGCGCACGAGCAGGGCCCCGCCCCGATGGTAGAAGGGGCCCGCCGGCGGGGGATCGGAGGGGATCTCGGAGAGCTTCAGCGTGCGCACTGTGCAGCCGTCACTTGGGGATCGCGAGGCGAGTGCGGAGGTCGTCGCCCAACGCCGGACTCGTCTGCTCGATCTCGAGGACGAACGCCTCCTTCTCGGGACCCGGCATCAGCCGCAGGAGCGCGACGAGGTCTTCCAGCTCCCAGTCGGCGAGCTGCGCGGCGAGGCGCTTGACCTCCGAGGGCGAGAGGCCGGGGGCGTCGGTGAGGCTCTGCTGGATCCTCAGGGCGATCTCCTTGCCGCCGGGTTCGATCTTCAGGAGCTCGGCGAAGATCTCCCCGGTGACCCTCGATCGCAGGGATCGGATCAGCAGGATCACCCGGTCCATCTGCTTGTCGTCCCACATGTCCTTGAGCAGCCCCGCCGCGTCTTTCGCGTCGAGGCGCGAGAGGAGGTCGAGGTCGAGCTTGAAGTTCTTGCTCGTCCGCGCCAGCTCGTCGGCGCGAAGGGCCGCCTCGCGGTCGGCGATCTGCGCATCGGAGGCCTTCTCGCGGGCTTCGACGACCGCCAGGCGCGTCTTCAGCTCCGCGGAGGCCTCGTCCCGGAACGTCGTCTGGACGAGCTTGAACTCCGACTCCTGCTTCTTCAGTGCCTGGCGTCGGCGGGTCAGCTCCTCGGCGTTCGTGCGCTCCAGGCGCTCGATGTCGCGCGCGAACTTCTCGGGAGGGACCAACACCCTCACTTCGTCGACGGGCTCGCGGCGCAGGACCCGCCCGATTTTCCGCACCGTATCGAGGTCGAGGACGCCCTGGCGCCAGAGGACGAACGCCGTCCCGCCGATCGCCGCGACGAGGAGGGCCGCGACGATCAGGTACGCGGATCCGATGCTCCGGGCCAGCGCGCGAAGTTTCATGTCGATGCCGTGACGCCCTGACGAGCGTCACTCCCCCGGGGCCCGAAGGGGGGGGCACCCAAACCGGGGGCCCGGGGGGCAGCGCACGCAGGAACGAGTTGTTCGCGATCTCGTCCAGGACCTTCTGCTCCTCTACCGAGAGGAGGTGCTCGTGCTCCGCGAGCTTCCGCTCCTTGAGCTTCTCGAGGACCTTCCGCTCCTTCGTGGCCTTGATCAGCTCGTCCCGCTTCTGTCGCTCCACGAGGAGGAGGCGCGACAGCTCCTGCTGCGCCCCCGAGATCCGCCTCGTGATGCCGAGCAGGTAGCGCCGCTGCGCCAGGACCTGCGGCAGGTCGAGCGTCGACTGCTCCATGCGGCGGAGCTCCTCCTTGCCCTTCTTCTCGTCGAGGAGGAAGGCATAGAGCCGCCCCTGCTGGTTGAACAGCTCCTTCTGCGCCCCGGCGAGGGCCCGCTTGCGCTCCTCCTCGAGCTGCTTGCGCAGCCCCAGGACGGCGGCGAGGTTGAACTGGAACCGTTTCATCCGGCTTCCTCGATCGTCCCGGCGAGGGGCGACCCCTCGGGCCGCCCATGCTTCCGTGTTCGACGTCCTGGCCAGGGGCGACCCCTCGGGGCGCCCCTACTTCTCGTCGGCCATCTTCGCGAGCTCCAGGATCGCGGCGACCGTGTCGGGCCAGCGCCCATGGTCCCCGATCTCCTGGCGCAGGATCCCGTTGACCGCCGGGAGCATCCGGATCGCCCGATCGATCTCCGCGCTCGACCCCGCGACGTATGCGCCGATGTTGATCAGATCTTCGGCACTCCGGTGCGTCGCGAGGAGGGCCTTCAGCCGCGTCGCCGCGCGCATGTGCTCCCGCGCGACCACGTCGATCATGACGCGGCTCACGCTCTGCAGCGGATCCACCGCGGGAAAGTGCCCCTTCTGGGCCA
>CAZYRM010000057.1:0-35549 GCA_964649705.1 uncultured Planctomycetia bacterium | reverse complement strand
CCCACGGCTCGGCCGCCCTGCGGGCGGCCCCTTCTCCTCGGCGCAGCGGCCGCCATGTTGTACAAGCCCCGCCGGTCCTTCCGACAACACCTCCGTGCGTCCTCCGTGCCTCAGTGCCTCCGTGGTGAAGACACGGCCCGGACATCGTTCGCCTTTGGGATGTGGGCAACGCCCGCGCTGGGATCTTGGATTTCGTTAGGATCTCGGACTTGGGATCTGGATTTCGACTACACATTCTGCCTCCCTGCGACCAGCAGCTCGAGAGCCAGCAGACCCAGCGCGGCCGTCAGCAGCGGCCCCGCGAGGCTCCGCTCCGAGGCGCCTCCCGAGATCGCGCCCGAGAGCGACCTCGCCGGCGGCGTCGCAGTCTCCACGGCGATCCCCGACGGCGACGCGGACAGCGCCTTCCAGTCGCACCGCGAAAGGTCCCCGCCGCGCGGGTCGACGTTCACCGCGACCGCCTTCTTCCTCACCTGCTGGTCCGCCTCCCACATCACCTCGTACGTCCCCGGTTCCTCGGTGTCCTGGAACGTCACGAGGTAGCTCCCGGGCTCGACCGCCAGGGCGCGGATCCGCTGGTGCCCCGGGCCGAAGAGCGTCGGGCTTGCGTGCTGCGCGGAGGGGTCGACGGCCACCGTCGCAACGTCTCCCGCCGTGAACTCCGTCGCCGCCCCGTGGAGACCCGCAAGGTGCTTCACGAGCTGGTGCACGAACGGGAGGAAGCAGGCGTTCCGAGGGAGGTCGGTCCAGTCGGCGTCGGCGCTCGTCCCGAGGACGGCGACCTTCCCCTTTCCCTTCGCCGACTCGACCATGGCCGCCTGGCCGTTCGACCATGCGAGCGGGACCGAGGGCCTCGGCTCGCCGTCGGGCTCCATCGGCTGGAAGGCCTGCGTCACCGGGTTCTGGAGCCCCCCGTTCTTCCCCATTTCGAACTGGGCGAGCACCGGGTGGGTCCGGTCCTGGATCGCGAAGTGCAGCTCCTGCCCCCCGACGGGCAGGTCTCCCACGAGGACCCCCGTCACGCGGCGCGCCTCGGGCAGGTTCCATCGCTCGGGGCGGACCTTGTCCCCGAGGAAGGCGCCGATCCCGCCGCCGGCCTCCGCGAAGGCCCCGAGCTTGTTCCATCCCTCCGAGGAGACCTCGGGGACGTTCGCCAGGAGGACCACGCGGAACGCGGAAAGGTCGAGCCTCTCGAACTCCTCGACGGGGGAGACGGTGACGCGCATGGTCTGCCGCTTCGAGAGGCCCGGCGGCGCTAGGGCGGTGACGAGGAAGAAGGCCTCGTCGCGCTGCGTGTCGCTTGACGGGGCGCCGTCGACGACGAGGACCGGGATTGCGTCGTCGGCGTTCAGCGCGAACGCGCGCGCGTCGTCGACCGGGAGGTCGTCGGAGGGGAGGAGGCGGACCACGCCGCTGTGCGTCCCGCCCGTCTCGGGGCTGACCACGAAGCGGACGGTCGCGGATCGCGATCCCGGATCGGCGACGACGTCCTCCTGCCCCTTCTTCTGCCCGTCGAGGACGACCTCGGCGGCGCGCGGTGTCGGTTCGCCCGTCCATCGGACCGTCGCGGTCACCTCCACGGGCTCGTTCGCGAGCGGGCAGGGGGGATGGACCCTCAGCGAGACGATCGTCGCGTTCCGCGGGCCATCGCTGCCGACGTCGAGGAGGAAGAGGCGGTCCTGGGGCTGGGCCGCCGCGAGGCGGGGGACGCCGCCCTCCCACGCGGTCTCGCTGGCGTCGCTGATGCAGTACACCTCTCGGCCGCGGCCTGTGCCCGTGCCGAGCTCCATCCATCCCCGCTCGATCGCGGGGCCGAGGAGGGCGATGCGGGGGGAGGGGGAGGCGGCGAGGATCGCCGACTCCACCGCCGCGGCGGAGAGGAGGCCGGTCGACTCGCCCCGCGCGGGGAGGAGGAGGACGACATCGCTGCCGGAGGGGAGACCGCGCACGACGTCGAGGGCGAGTTGGCGCCCCCGCTCGAAGCGGGAGCCACCGCCGGGGGCGTAGGACATGCGGTAGGAGTCGTCGAGCACGATCGCCGCGGAGACGGGGGCGCCGCTCACGAAGCGGCTGGCCCCCTCGAAGACCGGACGGGCCAGCGCCCAGACGAAGAGGAGGAGGACGGCGACGCGCATCGCGAGGAGGAGCCAGTGGCGGATCCGCCAGAAGGCGCGCGTGCGCTTCAGGGACTTCTTGAGGAGGGCGATCGTCGGGAAGGGTTGGACCTTCGGGCGGGGGCGGAAGAGGAGGTGGACGAGGATCGGGGCGGAGGCGACCGCCGAAAGACCGAGTAGGCCGGGCGTGAGGAATTCCATGTTTCAATTCTCAAGACTCAATGAACAATTCTCATCGAAGGCCCAACGAAGGAAGGTCCAAGCGGCCACAACGCGGCCGTCGGAGCTTCAACGGTTGGTCCTTCGATGAAAATTGCTCATTGAATCTTGACCATTCGAAATCACTTGCCCTTCCGCCTCGAACGAGCGAGCAGAAACGACATCAACGCCCGATCGAACGGCATCGAAGTATCCAACTGCACGTAGTCGATCTTCGCCTCCCCGCACCTCTCCTTGAGCGCCGCGATCATCTCCCTCACCTGGGTCTTGTACGCCGCGCGGATCCCCTCCGGGTCGACCGTCAGCCGCTCCCCCGTCTCCAGGTCCTGGAAGTGCGCGTACTCCTCGAACGGGAAGTTCACCTCCGCCTCGTCGAGGACGTGGAAGACGATGATGTCGTGCCTGCGGAACGCCAGGTGGTGCAGCCCCTTTGCGATCGACTCTGCGTCCTCCAGCAGGTCGCTGATGATCACCACCAGCCCGCGCCTCCGAATCAGCTCCGCCACGTCGTGGAGCGACCGCGCGATCTCCGTCTTGCCGCTCGGCTTCACCCTCGCGAGGTGGGTCAGGAGCGAGATCAGGTGCCCCCTCTTCGCCTTCGCGGGGAGGAACCCCGTCATCCCCTCGCCGAACGTCACCAGCCCGACCGGGTCCTGCTGCTGCACCATCAGGAACCCCAGCGCCGCCGCGAGCGAGATCCCGTAGTCGAGCTTCGTGATCCCCCGGTAGCCGTACGCCATCGACGGGCTCGTGTCGACGACCAGGTGGCACTGCGTGTTCGTCTCCGCGCGGAACTTCTTCACGTAGAAGCGGTCCGTCCGCCCGAAGACCGCCCAGTCGATCGTGGAGATCTCGTCGCCGGGCTCGTATTTCCGGTGCTCGCTGAACTCCACGCTGAAGCCGTGGTACGGGCTCGAGTGGAGGCCCGAGAGGAACCCCTCGACGATGAATCGCGCCTTCAGATCGAGCCTCGCGATCTGGCGGATGACCTCGGGCCTCAGGTACTTCTCGGCGGCGTTCATCTCGTCAGCACGTACAGGATGACGTTCGCGGCGATCTGGAAGGCGTCGTCGGGCTTGTACCCCATGCAGAGGGGACAGGGGTGGTCCTCGATCCGGCAGAAGATCGAGTACTTGCTGTAGACGACGACCAGCTCCTTCTCGACGAAGATGCCCTCGAGCATCGGGCGGTCCATCAGCGGCTGGGCCTTCTGGAGCGTCGGCGTCAGGCCGACCCGCTCGAGCGGGAACGCCGCGCGGAAGACCGGGTGGTCCGGCGGGATCTCCTCCAGGCGCCCCTCGGGGAACATCGCCGCGGCTTCCTTGCGGAACGAGGCGTCGAACTGCTCCTTCCCGCAGCACGACTCCGCGAAGAGGACCGCCCCCTTTTTCAAATGCGCCGCGATCGCCTCGCGCTCGGCCTTGGAGAACTGGAACGGCTCGTGGCCGGTCATGTAGAGGAGCGGGTAGTTCGCGAGGTTCGGGTCGAGCGGGTGGACCGCGCGCTTCTGCGGGACGACCGTCAGGTTCGCCCGGGTCCTGAGGAACTCCATCAGCTTCCCGCACGCGACCGGGTCGGGGTTCCAGTCGCCGTCGTGGCGGATCTGCCCCAGGACGAACGCCCCTCGCGTGACCTGCTCGCGCTCCGCGTTCTTCCCGATGTTCAGCTTCGGGCGGTCCAGGCGGTCGCGCAGCGGGATGTCCCCCATCCCGTAGACGAGGACGTTGATCCCGACCTGCCTCGCCAGCTCGTCGTCCGTCTTCTTGTCCGGGCAGTAGGGGTCCCACGAGCACGACAGGTCGCGCGGCGAGTAGATGAGCGCCGTGCGGCAGGCGTACGTCACCCCCCTCAGAAAGCAGCCGTCCGCGCCGCCGAGCTGGAAGTGCGTCCGGTAGACGGGGTGCTCGGGGGGGAGCGGCTCGAGCGGACGGTCGCCGAAGACCTGCTCGATGAACTTCCTCATCCCCCGGTCGAACTCCTCGCTTCCGCAGCAGGCCTCGCAGAAGATCAGGCCACCCTCCTCGGTGTACTCCTTCAGCCGCCGCGCCTCCTTGTCGCTGAGGATCGGCGCGGCGTGGCCGTTGAAGTAGAGGACCGGGGCCTGCATCATCTCCTCGAGGTCCGACTTCACGTCGACCGTCTGCCACGCGAATGTGCGCTTGAGCTCCTTGCCCGCGAGCTCGACGAGACCCTTCGCGTCGTAGAGGTCGTTTGACCAGTCTCCGCTCCACTTCAGTTTGTTGAGGAGGAGCGGCGTGTGCCCCTTGGCCAGGTAGAGGAGGGCGAAGGAGGTCTCGACGGCGCCGCCCCAGCCCCCGTCGGCCTGCTGCGTGTCGACCGCGAGCGTCGCGCCGAGCCGGTACCAGTCCTTCCCGCCGAAGTACTTGTGCCCCGAAAGGATCCCGACCCGCTCCATGGAGTAGAGGTAGTACCAGTCCCAGCCCTGCCGCTGGACGTACTGGACCTCGCCCTCCGCGACGTACGGGTTCCCCATCGTCGAGAAGTACTTCCCGACCCAGTCGAGCCCCGCGGCGATCCGCTTGTCCTCCTGGAAGTCGCCACACCTCTTCGGGTGGAAGAGGCGTCCGCCGCAGATGAAGAGGCTCGAGAGCCCGGCGCCTGTCATGCTGCCGTAGGAGGTCCCGCGGGCCGCGTTGTACCCCCAGCCGCCGTCATCGATCTGGGTCATCGTGAAGTGCTCCGCGGCGAGCTTCCACGTGTTCTCGGGGACGGCGACGCCGGCCTGGAAGGCGGCGTGGAGGCCGAGGACGGCGAACTGCGTGTTCGAGTTGTCGCCGGCGCCGTCGGCCTGGCGGTTCCCCCTTCGTGCGCCCCGCGTGCCCATGTTCTGGTAGGTCCACATCCCGTTCGGGCACTGGGCCTCGATCAGCCAGTCGGCGCAGGCCTGGATCTCCGCCTTGTACTTCGCCGCGTCGACCTCGGCGAGGGCCATCGCCTTGAGCGCGACGCCGTACGTGTTGGGGCGATCGGCATTGGGATCGCGCGGCGCCAGCAGGTACGCCAGGCCGTTCGCGACCGCCGCGTCGTCCGACGGGACGCCGGCGTGGTGGAGGGCGAGGACGGCCAGGCCCGTCATGCCGTCGTCGTTGGCGGAGTCCCCGCCCATGTAATTCCAGCGGCCGTTCGTGCCCTGCTGCGCCTTGACGTACGTGACTGCGCGTTGGATCGAGTCCTTGACGTCCTGGCCGGTGACGTCGGCGAGGGCGCACGGAGCGACCAGGAGTCCCAGAAGGATGGCGATGAGCGGGCGGCCACAAGGGCCGCCCCAACAGGGGGCGCCACCTCGGAAGCGACTACTCATACTTCGCGACCTTGGGCTCCTCGACGGTCTGGAGGAGCTTCTTCACGATGTCGACACTGTCGATCCCCTCCGCCTGGGCCTGGAAGTTGGGCGCGATCCGGTGGCGCATCACGGGGATCGCCGCGCGGCGGACGTCGTCCAGCGAGACGTGGAACCTGCCGTCCATCGCCGCGAAGGCCTTCGCCCCGAGGATCAGGTACTGCCCCGCGCGCGGCCCCGCGCCCCACTCCACCAGCTTCTTCACGAAGTCCGGCGCCTCCCCCTCCCTCGGCCGCGAGGCCCGCGCCAGGCGCGCGCAGTAGCTGATCACGTGGTTCGCCACCGTGATCTTCTCCACGACCGACTGGACCTGGAGGATGTCCTTCCCCGTGAGGACGGGCTTGAGCTCCGGCGGCTCCCCCGCGGTCGTGTGCGCGAGGATCTTCTCCTCCTCCGCGAGGCTCGGGTAGGTCACCCAGATGTTGAACATGAAGCGGTCGAGCTGCGCCTCGGGGAGGGGATAGGTCCCCTCCTGCTCGATCGGGTTCTGCGTCGCGATGACGAAGAACGGCCGCGGCAGGTCGTACGTGTTCTTCCCGACCGTCACCTGCTTCTCCTGCATCGCCTCCAGGAGCGCCGCCTGCGTCTTCGGAGGCGTCCGGTTGATCTCGTCCGCCAGGATGATGTGGGCGAAGATCGGCCCCTGGACGAACTTGAACTCCCGCCGCCCGCTGCCGTCCTCGTCGATGATCGTCGTGCCCGTGATGTCAGAGGGCATGAGGTCCGGCGTGAACTGGATGCGCTTGAACGTCAGCGCGAGGAGCTTCGCGGCCGACTTCACCATCGCCGTCTTCGCGAGGCCCGGGACGCCTACGAGGAGGCAGTGCCCCTTCGCGAAGACCGCCGCGAGGATCTGGCGGATCACCTCCTCCTGCCCGATGATCACCTTGGAGATCTCGTCGAGGAGCGTCGTCCGCGCCTTCCGGATCTGGTCGAGCATCTTCGCGGCCGCGTCCTTGTCCACCGGTGCATTCGACATCGGCTACTCCCCGGCGCCCTGACGGGCGCCACTCCGATCCATGGCCCGCTTCATCCACTCCGCGTCCGCGGCGGCCGAGTCACGGAGGCCCGCCGCGTTCTGAAACCTCTTGTCCGCCCACCCGTCCTCCCCGTGCACGTGCGCGACGAGGCCGAGCCCGACGGCCGTGTCCGCGTCCCCCTCCGCCGCGAACCTGAGGAAGACGTCGAGCGCCTGCTTGATGCCGAGGTCCTCCCACGCCAGGGCGACCGTCGCGTCGGCGTCCACGAGGCGGAGCGTGACGCGCTCCGTCGTCGCGGAGACGATCGTCGCGGCCATCCGCGACGGGCCGTACATCCCGGGCGGCTGGGGGCGCTCCGCCGCGTTGATCCCGTGCACCGCCGCGGCCCGCGCGCCGTCGGCCGCCCCCGCCGCCAGCGCGAGAGCCGCCGCCCGCGCCGCCACCGTGGGGAACTCCGCCGCGTCGACCGCGTCACGGAACGTCCTCGCAGCCTCCGCGCCCCCCGCGAAGTCGAACTCCTCGAACGCCTCCCTCACCTTCCCGCAGACGCGCGCCAGCTCCGCCTCGAGGACCTCCTGCTTCGCGGCCCTCTCCTTCTCCCTCCGCCTCGTGTCCACGTCCGCGAGGGCCTCGTCGCACCTCTTCACCCCCGCCGAGGCGTCGTCGCGCGACATCTGCGACAGCGCGAGCTGCGCGACTCGCGAGAGCTTCGTCCGGGCCTCCTCCCACTTCCCCTCCGCCATGAGGGCCCGACCCTCCCCGTAGGCGGCCTTCGCCCAGGCGGTCCCCTTCTCCTCGACCTGCTTGCGCAGCTCCTTCGCCTCGGGCGTGTACCGGGTGTCTGGGCGCTCTCCGAGGAAGGCGTCGATGTGCGCGATCGCCTCCCCGAAGTCCTCCCACTCCGCCAGGACGTCGACCTGCTTCCGCGCCCGCTCCCAGGCGACGTCGAGGTCGGCCTCCGCGCGACGGTACGCCTCCCCGACCCTGACCTCCGCCTCGGCGGCCCACTTCGTGTCGGGCCAGGAGGAGACCACCTCGCGGAAGCGGCGGACTGCCCCCGCGGTGTCGGCCGGGTCGGCCTCGTACAGCCTGACGGCCCGGCGGAAGGCCTGCTCGGCGTCGGAGGCCCCGTCCGCCGCGGCGAGGATGCCTCCCTCCACCTCGGTCGCCGCGGGGAGGAGAACGGTGGCCGGGGGAGGGGTCGGAGGGGGCTGGCGCATGCGGAAGACCGGACCGACCAGTCCGATTCCGAGCGCCGCCGAGGCCGCCAGCGCCATCGGGAGGCGGAGTCTGGAGGGCGGGCGCGGGGCGGGGGCGACGGGGGCGACCGGCAGGGGGGCCTCGCCCGCGACAGTCGCCATGGCGCGGGTGACCCGGTCCTCGGGCTCCGGGGCGGGCCTGGCCCGCTCGGGCAGCTCGACGCGGAGCCTCTCGAGGTCGTGGAGCAGCTCCTCGAACCCTGGGTACCCCTCCGCGCGGTCGCCGAGCTTGACGACGACCCGCTCCAGGAGGAGGGGAGCGTCGGGCAGGACCCGTCGAAGGCTCGGCCAGTCCTTGCGACGGAGCTGGAACATGACCTCGTTGACGTTGGCGTGGGCCATCGGCGGTACGCCCACGATCATGTGATAGAGGAGGAAGCCGAGGCGGTAGAGGTCGCAGCGGACGGGGGAGGGGGGGGCCCAGAAGAGCCGTTCGAGGGGGATGCCGTACGGGACGTCGTTCGGGGAGGCACCCGGGGGCGCAATCGGGATGGGGTGGGGGAGGCCGACCCCGAGGAGGCGGACCGCCCCGCCCGGTGCGAGCATGACCGAGCTTGGCCTCAGGTCCCCGTGATGGATGTTCCGGGCGCACGCCCTAAAGAGTGTGAGAGAAACGGCCTCCGCGATCCGTACCGCTCGGTCCGGGGGGACCCGCCCCTCGCGTCCCAGGACTCGGCCGAGGTCCTCTCCGTCCACGAACTCCACCAGGGCCCCCAGCCAGGTCGGTCCCTCGACGACGCGGAAGACGTGCGTCAGGCCGGGGATGTCGATCCTACCCAGCCGCTCAGCCGCGACACGGAAGTCGTAAGCGTAAGAGGCGTGTCGTCTTAGATCCTCAGGCAGCAGCTTGAGGACCTGCAGGCGGTCCGCGGCGACGTCCCGGACCTTGAAGACGAGGGGGGAGGCGCCCGCCTCCATTGGGGCGACGATGCGCAGACCCTGGGCCTCCAGGGAGGCGAGCAGCTCGGGGGAGGGCTGAGTCGGCAGATCCATCGGCGGGGTTCCCGGCTCCACGATTTCCTGAGACGTTAACGACGGCCAGAGGCGCTTGATCGCTCAATTCGCGCAAGGGCGGTGCCAGCCACCCCGGATCGTCGCTCCACATTGCGAGCCATAACATATTGATATTTATGGTGAAGCATCGTTGCAAGCACCGTTGCCGTCCCGCAGCCCCACGCCTCAGTAAACCACATTGACAAGCGGGAGGCGGCCATGGCGGGGATTCCGGAACATTTCCTTGACCGTGCCTCGGCGGCGACCCTAGAATTCTCGCCTACATTCGGAAGCGGGGGTCGCCTCCCCCGACGGATGCGGATTAGGAGGGAGTCAATGGAGATTGGTGAGCGCACCACTGCCGTCAGCCCCGGTCGGGCGATCGCTGGTGAGATCTACCGTCGCCAGCTCCTCGCGGGGATGACCCGGAAGCTCCAGGCCTCGGGCCGCACCTCCGAGCGCGGGCTCGTCCGAGCCATCCAGACGAACCTGGGCATCCAGCCCACGGCCTCACTCCTCCCGTAGCGCCCTCAGACTGGACGGTCTGAGACCCCGCAGCCATGCACGCCGGGGAGATCGGGTGGGAAGTCCCAAGGCTCAATGAGCAAGTTTCAACGAATCTCGAATTGCCAAGCCACTTAGCCTGCTTCAGTTGAGAGTTTTCGGCTTGAGCCTTCGCTGAAAATTGCTCATTGAGCCTTGAGAATTGTCCCCGCCTATGGCGCGGGCGGCAAATTGGGCAGCGGCGACACCCCCATCGCCGGCGTCTCCTTGGGCGCGTAGGGGTCCTTGATCATCGTGAGCGCCGTCACCTGGTTCGCCAGGTCCTGCAGCTCCCCGACGCACTCGGCTCCCCCCTGTCCCGCCGCCACGCGCTTCCCCAGCTCGTCCAGGCGTGTGCGGACCTTCCTCAGCTCGTCGTTTTTCACCTGCAGCCCGGTGATGAACTTGTTCATCTCCTCCGCCATGTCCTTCAGGAAGTCCTTCTGCCTGAGCGTCACCAGGAAGTTGTAGTCGCCGGTCTGGAGGCGCAGGATCGACTGCTTCAGCCGGTAGAGCGGCCCGGCGATGCGGTGCGAGTGGAGGACGGAGTAGAACACCGCCGCGATCACGAGCATGATCACCAGCGTGCTGTCGACCAGGAGGAACAGGTACAGGTCGTTCTTCCAGTCCGTGGGCACCGGCACGTTGTACTTCTGGACCAGGACCTGCCGGTACATCCACAGCATGAACATGTTCGACACCGCGATCCCGATGATCATCACCATCACCATGCTGATGACCATCGCGATGTAGGTGTACTGCATCTTCTTGTCGACGATGTAGACCTTCCGCCGGCGGATCCAGGTGTCCATCCCGGCCGGACGGTTCTGCTGCTGTTCGGTCATCGCCCGTTCTCCCCTAGATCGCCCAAGACAGCGGGGTCTCGACCCAGCACCACGCCTCGCCCCGCTCGACGATGTCCCCTCGCTCCGGGTCCTGCGACTTGTGCTGCCCGAAGAGCCGGACCAGGTGGTCCGGCCGCCCCAGGAGCCTCCTCGGGACGTGCGCCTCGATCAGGAGGGCCGGCCGCGAGAGGTCCGGCCGCCCATAGTCGGCGAGGCACGAGTCGATCTGCCAGACGGCCCACACGTCGAGCCGCTCGGTGTCGAAGTAGAGCTCGATCCCGCCCCCGTCGAGGCGCGGGTAGTACTCGGCCTTCGAGCGCACCTCGGGGGTCGCCATGTCGTTCATGTACTCGTTCGCGTTCAGCGGGAGCAGGTAGCTGCTGTAGACCGACTGCGGGACGCAGTGGACCAGGAGGCTCCGCTCGGGCGTCAGCGTCGCGGTCATCCTGGTGAAGGCGATCTCCCCGATCCGGAACGTGAATTCCAGGTTCCGCTCGATCCGCGGGCTCCAGACCCAGCTCTGGAGCGTCTTCGTCTCGATCTCCGTGGTCGCCGCGGCGATCGCGGCGTAGTGCCCCTCGGGGAGCGACAGGGAGAACCTGCCCTTCTCGTCCGTCTTGGCCGCGCCGACGACCTCCATCTCGGGGCCGTAGGCGAGGACGTAGCTGCGCCCCCCCAGGACCTGGCCGGGGAAACCGACCAGTCGGCCGGAGATCATGTGGTTCCGGATCGGGAGGGTCCGCTCCCAGCCCGCCCCGCCGTCCAGGACGCGCACGGCCGCGGAGGCGACGCCGTCCACCTTCCCGCGGAGGGGCCAGTCGAGGACGTAGGTCGGCTCCGTCATCTCCACCTTGGCCGAGAGCTCCATGATCGCCGCGCCGTCCTCGCCCTTCAGGTCGAGGGCGACCTCCTTCTGCCCCGGCCCGTCCTGGAGGTACAACCGGACGTGCGGGTCCTGCTCGATGGCCATCTTCTTCTTGGCCATCGTCTCGATGTAGAGCTTGAGGATGTCGTTGTTGAAGAGGAGGACCCTCGCTTCCGGGCCGGCCATCGGTTCCTCGGCTTCCTCGGGCGGGAGATGGAAGCGCGGAGTCTAGGCGAATCGACGGGGTCAATCAAGAAAGTTCTTTGGACACGCGCGCCGCGCCGGCTACAATCCGCCGACCTCGCTGGGGAGCAACACAAGGGAATGCCGGGAGTTACGGGGGACGCTCATGCCGCACCCGGTCCGGGGAGGCTCTCTCCTCCTGGCCTTCGCGCTGGTGTCGTGTCACTCAGGTGAGTCCGTCTCGCCGCGGCGCGAGGACCCGCCTCCTTCCTCCCGCGAGGCGGCCTCGCCGGCCGTCCCCAGGCCCTCCTGGCTGGAGGAGAACCCCGACGGATCGGGCCTGGCCCCGTCCAGCCACGGCCCCGACGACGTCGTCGCGGTCGTCGACGCCGAGTCCCTGACGATGCAGCAGCTCGTCGACAACGCCCTGGAGTGGTGGGGCGACAAGACGCTCGACGAGATGATCTTCCGCTCGCTGATGGAGCAGTACGTCCGTCGCGTCGGGATCGCGGTCTCCGAGGAGGAGCTCTCGCAGCGCGCGGACCACTGGCTCAAGGCGCTCGACCAGGGGATCGTCGGCTCCTCGAACGGGAAGAGCTCGCTGGCGGACGTGCTGGCCGCGCAGGGGGAGACGTTCGATGGGTACAAGGGGAAGCTGGTCGCCGACGAGAACTTCCGTCGGCAGCTCCTCCTCGAGCTCATCGTCACCTACGACCTCGTCGTGCAGGAGCGGGTCGAGGTCCAGCACATCCTGGTGGAGACGCAGGAGCAGGCCAAGGCGGTCCTCGAGAAGCTGGCGATGAAGGCGGAGTTCGCCCGCCTGGCGCAGGACGAGTCGCTGGACATGCGCAGCGGGCAGAACGGGGGGAGGCTGGCGCCGTTCGTCATGGGGATGGGGCCGTACGGGGCGGAGTTCGATCGCGTGGCGTTCTCGCTCGCCCCGGGCGAGGTCTCCCAGCCGTTCGCGGACCCGAGGCGGGGGGTGCACGTGATCCGCTGCATCTCGAAGACGCCCGCGCGCCAGGCGGCGTGGGAAGAGGCGAGGGCGGAGGTGTGGGCCTCGGTGCTGCAGGCGCCGCCGACGGAGGACGACATCGCCCACTGGATCGTGCGCACGAAGGAGCTGGCGAAGGACAAGGTGGACGTGAGGTGGCGCTTCGGCGTCGAGGAGCCGGACAAGTAGCTGTAGGGGCGACCCGATGGGTCGCCCCTCGCTTCGGCGTCCGATCCCCTGCTTCGCGCGCCCTACCTCTGCGCTTCGAACTGTCTCACCATCTCCGCGAAGAGCGCTGGCACGCGCCTCATCGTCTCCGGAGGCTCCACGAACGCCACGCGGAGCTGGGTGAGTCCCGGGTCGGGGCTCCCCGGCGCGACCTTGTAGAACCCCGCCAGCGGGGCGGTGAGCAGGGTCATGGGGCGCCCCTCCACGTCGCAGCGGCCCTTCGTCGCGCAGAAGTCGACGAACTGGAGCGCGTCGAAGCCCGGGCGGACGACCTTCCTGACGTCCACGACCGAGTAGATGGAGGCGTCGGGGCTGGAGACGATCACGCCGGGGAGGGCGTCCCTCATTCCCGCGGCGAAGGAGAGGAGCATGTCGCGGTAGTACCCCCTCAACCTCTCGTACCACGCGCGGAGCTCCGCGTGCGGGAGTCCCGCGAGCGCGCCGAAGATCCACTGGCCGATCGCGTTCGAGCAGAGCCCCGCGGTGTTCTCGGCGACCGCCTTCTCGTGGAAGGCCCGGCTGTCGGTCACGAGGGCGCCGATCCTCAGGCCGCACCCGTTCCACACCTTGGAGGCGCTCTCGATGCTGATCCTCCTCCCCGAAACCCCCGGGGCCTCCGTCTCGGAGACGCCCCAGATGGAGGACGCAGGCCCGCCTCCGTAGTGCAGCTCGCGGTAGGCCTCGTCGCTGACCATCCAGAGGCCGTGCTTGACGCAGACGCGCGCGAGGGCGGTCATCGCCGCCTGGTTGGTGAACTGGCCCGTCGGGTTGTCGTAGGGGATGACGACGAGCGCACCGGGGCGCCGCTCCTCGATGGTCTTCTCGATCGCGGCGAGGTCGGGCAGAGCGAAGGTCCCGTCGTCGCGGAGCGTGCGGGAGACCGACACCGTCGCGCGGCCGAGCCGCTCCGCGAAGGACAGGTAGTTGGTGTACGCCGGATCGAGTAGTAGGAGGGGCCTCTCCTTGGATCCCGCGGGGCCGCAGGCGCCGAGGATCATGAGCTCCATGGCCTGGCTGCCCCCGTCGGTGACCTGGCAGTGGAGGCCTCCGGTGTCGAGCCCGCTGGAGGCGATGACGTTGAGGAAGGCGCTGTTGGCCTCGGGCAGGCCGATGGTCGTGGTGTACTTGACGACGCCGTCGCGGAACGGGCTGGCCTCGCCGCCCAGGTCGCGGAGGCGGGCGATCATCGCGGGGTGCATGGGGAGGGAGACGTTTCCGATGGCCACGTTGAGGGCCGCCACGCCGTCCGTGCGCTGGGCAAATCGGATCTGGGAAATTCGGATGCTGGAGGGTTGCCTGGACTCGAAGTGTCGGGAGAGGGTCGGGGAGGACATGGGGACCTCAAGGGAAGGGGCCAGGGGGCCATTGTGCATGCCTGCCGGGGCATTTGTCGAGCCTGAAGGCGGCCCCGGCCCGGGAGGTCGAGGACGCTTTCACTCAATTTTGTGAGGAATCGGACCGAAGATTCCTTTGGTGAACGCACATAGTAGAGTAGGATTCGCCCGAACCAAGCGTCCGCCGGGACGTATAATCCCCGTGGGGGGCAAGCGAGGGAGGCACATGACGACCAGCAAGACGGCCAACTCGGTATTCGTCATCCCGTCGGAGACTTCGCGTCTCCACGAGCTTAGGAAGTGCGTCAAGGACCTGTGGGCCTCCTGCGGCCTTCCGGAGCGGGAGGGGAACCTCGTGGTCCTGGCGGTGGACGAAGCGGTCACCTCCATCGTCTCGCACGCCCGCGGCACGGACCGCAGCGGAGAGGTTCGCGTCTCCGTCGACATCGACGAGACCCGCTTCAAGGCGATGATCGAGGACACGACGAACCACGTCGACCACAGCCACCTCAGCGACGCGGAAATGCGGGCCACGCTCGACCGCGAGCGCCACTACCAGCTCGGCCTCTTCCTGATCCGCGAGATCATGGACGAGGTCACCTACACCTTCCGCCGCGGCTTCCAGAACGAGCTGGAGCTGGTGAAGTTCCACTAGTGACGCGCCAAGCGCTATCCTGTGGGATTGGATGGCTGCCCGCGATCGAGATCCAGATCCCAAATCCCAGATCCGAACGAGATCCCAGATCCTAACAAGCGCGCAGGCATTGTGTTGGGATCTGGGATCTCGTTGGGATCAGGGATCTTGGATCTGGATCTTGAGCGCGGGCACGCATCCGACCCACAAGATAGCGCTTGACGCGACACTAGCCCGCCCCGACGTCCGCTGCCGCGAACGCCTCGAACCAGGCGCGGATCGTCTCCGAGTCCCTAGCGTGCAGCAGGAGCTCTCGGGAGTCCTCGCGGCCTTCGAATAGGCCGCCGGCGCGGTAGTGACGGACGAGCTGCTTGAGCCTGCCGGCCCGGTACGGCCCGTCCTCGATCGACGCCGCGTATCGCATCACGAAGCGGGCCGCCTCGTCGGCGGTCGCCGGCGCCTCGCCGGCGAACTCGCGGAAGATGAACGGGTTCGCGATCGCGCCTCGGCCGACGAGCACGAGGTCGCAGCCGGTCTCGCGCATCATCCTCCGCGCGTCCTCCGGGGACCCGACGTCGCCGTTGCCGCAGACGGGTCCGCGGCCGCGGCCCCGCCACCGCTCGACGGCCGCCGCGATCCAGGCCCAGTTCGCGGGCAGGTTCAGCCCGTCCGCGCGTCGACGCCCGTGGACGGTGAGCATCGCCGCGCCGCCCTCCGCGACGGCGTCGACGATCTCGTCCAACCGATCCGCGTCCTCCAGCCCCACTCGCACCTTGGCCGAGACCGGGAGCTCGGTCGCGCCGACCGCCTCGGCGACGATCTGCTGGATCCGCGGAGGATCGGCCAGGAGCGCCGACCCGGCCCCCTTGCCGCAGACGCGCGCCACCGGGCAACCGAAGTTGAGGTCGACCCACGCGGCGCCGGCCTGCTCCGCGTTCGAGACCGTCTCGGCCAGGTGCTCCAGGCCGGCGGCCATGAGCTGCACGGCCACGGGGGCGTCGGTCCTCGGCGGCCCGAGCTTGCGGCGGATCACGCGCGACGGGATCGGGCTCGCCGAGATCCGCACGAACTCCGTGCACGCCCCGCCGGCCCCGCCCAGGTCAAGCACGACGGATCGGAAGCACGGGTCCGTCACCCCCTCCATCGGCGCCAGGAGGAGGGGCGTGCGGAAGCGGACCTCGCGCGTTCCGTCGGGACCAGTGATCGTGACGTCGGTCTGCACGGTCATGCGGACTCCCTGGGTCGATTCCGAGGCAGTCTATCAGGAACGAGGCCGCCTCGACGATGGCTGTCCCGGCCGCGGGGGGAGATCTCGCTCTGCTTGCCCTGGGATGACGGCCAGACTCTCCTCCGGGATCGCGCGGTCTCCCCGCCGCCCACTGTGCCTACAGCTTTCGCTGTCTCCGGACTTCCCACGTGCTCGGGATTGCGCCCAGCCACGGCTCCCCGGAGTCCCTGTAGGCGGGGTAGGGGCGCAGCTTCACGAGTGTCTCCCTCCCCGCGGGCGCCGGGCGTCGACGGGCCGGGTGGCGGCGACCTGGGCCTCCAGGAACCGCCGCATCTCCTCCTTGCGCGGCAGGGCCAACTGGTACTTCGAGACGAAGAGGCGGTTGTCCATCCCCGCCAGCGCGTACTCCACCAGAGCGTGGTTCTTCGCCGTGCAGAGCAGGATCCCCACGGGTGGGTTGTCCCCCTCCGACATCTCGTGCCTGCGGTACCAGTTGAGGTACGTGTTGAGCTGGCCGAGGTGCTCGTGGGTGAAGTGGCCCACCTTTAGCTCGACGAGGACGTGACACCTCAGGATGCGGTGGTAGAAGACGAGGTCCACGAAGAAGTGCTCGCCCCCGATCAGGACCCGCTTCCGCCGCGCCTCGAAGCAGAACCCCCGGCCCAGCTCGAGGAGGAATCCCTGCAGCCTGTCGAGGAGGGCGTCCTCGACCTTCGACTCGCCCATGACCTCCGCGGACTTGATGCCAAGGAACTCGAAGACGTACGGATCCCGGATGACGTGGGCTGGCGCCGCGGTCTCCGACTCCGCATTCGCCTGGGCGATGGCCGCGCGCTTGTCGCGCGACAGGGCCGTCCGCTCGTAGAGCAGGCTTCCGATCTGGCGCTTCAGCTCGCGCACCGACCAGCAGCCCCGGATCGACTGGACCTCGTAGAAGGCGCGCTTGAGCGGGTCGTCGACCTCGATGAGCTCTGCGAGGTGCGAGTACGAGAGCGCTTCCACCAACGTCCTTCCGTGCGCCGTGAATTCGGGGGACAGTGTCCCCCGAATCTTCCTGGGCTCGACGGCGGCAGGCAGGGCCGCGAATTCGGGGGACGCTGTCCCCCGAATCTGGGGATAGGTCCGATAGAAGTGACGAGCGCCTCGATGTCCCGGCGGATCTCCTCCGACGTGCGGAGCGGCTGCGGCTTGTAGAAGTGGCGCGTGAATGAGATGTCGTAGCCGAACCGCGTCGCCTCCTCGTCGATCCAGGCGTCGGGCACGTGCGCGAGAACCTCCCTCCAGAGGAAGGCCTCGATCCCTCCCTCCTCCAGGAGCGGCACCTGCTCCGAGTCGCGCAGCTCGCTGCCGGGGTTGATGTCGTCGTTGCCCAACCGCGAGTCCTCCGAACTGCGCGCGTGCCGTCCGTCCTGGGCGCCAAGCGGGGAGGATAGCAGGTTCTGAAACCTCGGCCAAGGCCGCTCGAAGACCTGCCTCGGGCTCACGCCTTCCTCGTGCCTCCTCGGAAGCGGGGAGCCCTACTTGGGACCCAGGAAATCGGGCAGGTACTCGTCCTCCCCCGCGGGGACGGTGGACGGCTCCTCCTTCGCGCGGTGCAGCTCGACGTACGACCCCTTCATGATCCGGTCCTCCTTCCCCGGCCCCGCGAGGACCTCGATCGCCGTCCGTTTCAGCAGCCCCTTCTGCGTCACGTTCACGCCGTGGCAGCGTGTCTGGCACAGACCGCAACCGACGCAGAGGTCGGCGACCACCACCGGCGCCGAGAATCCGCTCCCCTCGATCGGCATCCCTTCCTCGTCCACCTCCACGCCGACGCGGCGGAACTCGATCGCCTTGTATCCCGCGGCGTTGCACTCGTCGACGCACATCTGGCACGCCTCGCGGCCCGCCCAGGGGAGGCAGGTCTTCTCGTTCACCACCGCGAGGCCCATGTGCGCGCGCGACTTCTCCAGGAGCGAGAGGGGACGGATCGCCCCCGTCGGGCAGACCTGGCCGCAGTTGTTGCAGCTCGGGTCGCAGCCGGACCAATTCGGCTGCGCGACCGGGGTCCACAGCCCCTCGATCCCCTGCGCGAACCCCTGGGGCTGCAGGACGTCGTTCGGGCAGGCGCGGAAGCACTCGCCGCACCGGATGCAGAGCTCCAGGAACTTCTGCTCGGGCACGCTCCCCGGCGGCCGGATCGGCGTGACGACGGGCCTCCAGAGCCTCGCCCCCCAGGCCTCCTTCGTCGCGGCCGCGAGGGCAAGCCCCGCCGCGGCCGCGGAGAGGAAGCCTCGCCGCGTTACGGGGAGCTCCGGGCCGGTGGTCGCCAGCTTCAGGGCGCTGCCGTCCCAGCGGTCGACGAACTTGATCGCCTTCGTCGGGCAGACCCCGCCGCACGTCTGGCAGAGCGTGCACTCGAGCGTCCTCGTCGTGAAGTCCGGCTTGATCGCGTCGAACGGGCACACCTCGACGCACTTCCCGCAGTCGATGCAGCTCGTCTCGACCTTCCGCTCCGTCGCACGAAGCGCGTTCATCGCGGAGAACATCGCCCCCGAGGGGCAGACGTAGCGGCACCAGAACCTCGGCCTCCACAGCCCCATCGCGAGCACCGCGAAGAAGAGCACGAGGGAGACGACGTGCCCCGCATTCATCGGAGGGACCTGGTACCAGCCGCGGGAGACGCCCGTCTGCACCGGGCCCACGGCGAACTGCAGTCCCCTCGTGACGACCGGGATCGCCGCGACGAAGCCGCTCACGAGGACCCCGGCCATCGAGGCGACGATCGTCCCCGCGAGGACGTACCATTTCAGGCGCACCCACCACCCGTCCCCCTTCACGCGGAAGCGCGTGACGCGCTTGCCGACGACCCAGTCGAACAGGTCGATGAGCGTCCCGAGCGGGCAGATGTAGCCGCAGAACCCCCGCGGGACGAGGAAGCCCACGGCGAGCATGACGCCGGCGAACGCGAGGGACCAGACCCAGGTCCGGGCGGCGATCGCCGTGGAGACGCTCACGAGCGGGTCGATGGCCAGGAACAGCTCCGCGTCCACGGCCTCGCGCGCCTCGCGGGATCGCGCGTACTCGGGGGAGCCGTACGGCCACGCCACCCAGAACAGGAGGATCAGGTAGAAGAGGAAGAACCCGGCCTGGACCAGCCGCCGCCACGGGGCGAAGAGCCACGACGGGCCGATCCGCTTGAGCGCCTGGCGGAGGCGGCCGGGCCCGCGGCTGCGGAAGGGGAGGAAGTGATCGAGGCGGAGTCTCATTTCTTCCGATGCACGCCCTGCGAAGGCGCCCTCCTCGGACCTCAGACGCCGCAGGTCAACCCGTCCTCCGCGCCTCGGACGAGACCGGGGCCGACCCCTCTACCCCCAGGCCGCCCCACGCGGAGTGCCGGCCAGCGTATTCGCCCGAGCGGAATCTCACGCCCTGAGGTCGGCCGGATGGTTACGGCGGAGCGGAGGACCCACGAGAGGGCGCGGCGGCCCCAGGAGGGGAGCGCGCGGCTCCACGCCATCGCGAGCACGACGAGGGCGAGGAGCGGGAGGGCGTAGACCTTGAGGTCGGGCCAGGCGGAGTCGAACATCAGGGGGGCATTCTACGCGCGGGCCGGTCCACGCGCCAAGTGCTTGGAATTGCGTCCGCTTCGGGGCGGGGCGCGCGACCTCCCCATGGATCCGCCACGACCCGGCCGGGGGCCGGGTCGTGCGCTTGTCAGGCTCGGCCGGGTCGTCCTAGAGGTAGGCGGGGACGGCGATCCCCACCATGTTCAAGACCCTCACTGGACCCGTCGTGACGATCCCGCCCACGCAGCTCGCGGCCTCCGTCTCGTCCAACTCCTGCCACAGGTTGTCTCGATCTGTGCTGTCCATGGTGACCTCCTTCGTATTGGCGTCCTACGCACGTACCTCACCGAGCGCCGCGGGAACCTCCGGGCGGATTCTCATCGAAGCGCTTCGCCCAGGCGCAACGATCGAGTTCACGACGAGGTCCGAGGAAGTGCCCTAATCCTCGACGAACTCCACGTCCTGCGGGGCGTGCCTGTCGTGGAAGGCGCATGCGCGGCGGGTTCGGCGCAGAAGACCGCCCAGGCGTCCGGGCCGCGAAGTGAGCCGGCGAAGGGCGTCTACAGCGCCCGTGTCGAAGTCCGCAAGAACTGGGCTCGGCTCCAGGGGCGGGAGTAGGTGCTTTTCGGCGGTCCTCCCCGTCCCCCGGCCGTGTCCAACTTCCATTGCTGGAGGAGCGTGGCTGCTCATCGAAGCTCGTCGTGACGGAGGCTCAGGAGGACTCCGTACTCCGTGCAAGTCAGGCCGCGGACTGCGGCGGAGCGTGCGATCAGTCGGGCTGCGCGCTCGGCCTGCCCTGCCCGGCGCAGGATCCTGGCCGCGGGGCCGACCACGTCCTCTCCCTCGGGGGAGAGCATCAGGGCCAGCTCCGCCAACGCCACTGCCTCCGGAAGACGGTCTTCCCACTCGAGGAGGTGGGCCGCCTGGGCGATCTCTCGCGGGGGCGGCGAAGTGCGCCGGATCACATCCTCGATGTGACTTATGAGGGCGGCGGCGCCCACCTCGTCATCCGCGGCCGCCTCCCGGATGTGGTCCACGAGGCTCGGTCTCAAGTCCGACCGGTGTTTGCGGACTGCTGCGCAAACCCTCGGCAACCACAGGAGCGCGAAAGGGGTCGCGATGGTCAGCAGGATGAGAAACAAGTCGCCGAGTGTCAGCATGGGATCCTCCTGGAATAGTCTCGCCGCTAGACTACTCGCAGGATCTGTGCCGGAGACTCGGTCTGTGAGGCGTCCGAGGTTATTGCCAGCATATGGGTTGCGAGCGGGTCTCGGATGTCCGTCCGCGACCTCCTCTGGGCTCGCTCAGTCGAGTCAAGAAGGCGAGTCAGAATGAGATGGGCGTGGCTATACCTCGACGCCCTGTAAGTTGCGGAGGCGGCCGGGCCCGCGGCTGCGGAAGGGGAGGAAGTGATCGAGGGGGAGTCTCATTTCTTCCGAGGCACGCCCTGCGAGAGCGCCTTCGCGGTCGCGTTGATGATCGCCTCGGACGTGATCGTGGCGCCGCTCGTCGTCTCGATCCCCTTCACCGTCTGCTTGGCGAGGATGAGCGCGGGCGTCTCGGCGAGCGACCCGTAGAATTGCTTCTCCTGGTGGCGCGTGACCTTCACGGAGGCGATCCTCCCCCCGCTCACGGCGACCTCGACCTCCAGCGGGAACTCATACCCCATGCTGTCCGCTTTGTACTTCCCCGCCCGGACCCGCTTCAGGTCGAGCGCGTCGAAGAGCTTCACGGCCTCCAGGCTGGCCTTCGCGCGGGCCTGGTTGCGAGGGAGGTCCCGGTCGCCTCCCGGCATGGCGAGGACCCTCTCGTAGAAGGCGATCGCCTCGTCGTACCTCCCCGCCAGCCGGCACGCCTCCCCGGCCGCGAGGTACCCCGCGTCGTCGGGGCGCGCGTCGGCGAGCGTAAGCGCCTTCTCCGTCTCCCCCATGTCCGCCCACAGCTTGACCACGGTGCAGTTGCGCGTCTGGTCGGGGCCGATCTTCTCGAGGAGCTCGACCGCCATCTCCTTGCAGCCCAGCTCCCAGTAGCAGTTGGCGATCTCCTCGGAGTCCGTCCTCCCGGCCTGCCTGAACCAGAAGACGGCGCGCGCGGGGTCGTTGAGCAGGATGTGGTAGGAGTGCCCCAGCATGTCCATGACGCGCTTGAGCGTGTCGGGGTTGTCCTTGTGCAGCGTGAGGAGGTGGTGGAGAAAGCGGACGCCTTCCTGCCACTTGGACGGGTTCTCGTTGATGACGCTCCAGACGTACTGGCCGACGTTCTTGCTGGCGTCCCACGGCCCCTCGGGCTTGGGGGGAAACGAAAGGTCGAGCGTCTTGGGGAAGTTCAGCTTGACGGACTTCCACCAGTCGGGCGCGGCCTTGCCGGACTTCTCGATGAGCGCCTCGACCTCCTGCCGCGTCCGAACGGGGCGGTTTGCGGGGGACTTCGGCCTCTGCTGGGCCGACAGCGGCAGCGCGGCCAGGAGGATCGCCGCGAGGAGCAGGCTATGCCTCCGCATGGGGGAACCCTCCGGTCGCCTTGACGGAGCCGTCCTTGCCGACGAAGAGCGCCTCTGCGTCCCAGAGGGCGAGCAGGTCCGACGCCTGGTCCGGGCCGAGGACGAAGAGCGCGGTGGAGAGCGCGTCCGCGACCATGCCGCTCGGCGCGAGGACCGAGACACTCGAGAAGTGCAGTGGGGATCCGCCGCTGCGGGGGTCGAGGATGTGGTTCAGCGAGCGGTCGGGGGAGAAGGTCGTCTCGTAATCGCCCGAGGTCGCGAGGCAGCGCCCTTCGAGCCGCACGGTGTCCACCCAGGCGTCCTCTACGCGAGGGTGCTGGATGCCGACCTTGCGGGGCCGCCCGAACGCGCCCTCCTCGCCCGTATCGACGAGCGCGTCCTCGACGCCGTGGGCGCGGAGGGCGGCGATGGCGCGGTCGGCGGCGAATCCCTGGGCGATTCCGTTCAGCGTGACGGCCATTCCCGGGGCGAGGGAGATCCTGTCCGCGGAGACCTGGAGCCTGCTCCAGTCGACGCGCGAGCGCGCGGCCTGGACCTCGGCGGGGGAGGGGAGGCGCCCCTCGCGCCTCGCCGCGGCGTACGTCTCCCAGAGCGGCTGCACGGTCACGTCGAAGGCGCCCTGGGTGCCGAGCGCGAACGCCCGCGCGGAGGCGAGCACCTGGAAGAGGTACGGGTCGGGACCGGCGAGGACGCCGTCGCGGTTCAGGCGGCAGAGCTGGCTGCCGGGGCGGTAGAGGCTCATGACGGCCTCGACGCGCTCCAGCTCCGCGAACGCGGCATCGAGGGCGCGCTCGGCCTGCCCGGGGTCGGGGTGGAACGCGGTCATCGACACGCGGGTGCCGAGGGCTCGGCCCTCGCGGCGGACATCGCTGCCGCGCGTGCCCAGCGCCCATCCCAGGGCGCCGACGGCCCCGGCGCCGCCGAGGGCCATGAGGAACCGACGTCGCGTGAGCATCGATGCAGCCTCGAACAGGGGGCCCGCGGATTGTAGACGTCCTGCCTCACTCGCTGCAACTCGCGAGGCGATGTCGCAGGAGTTCCCCACTTGCGGCGCGGCGTAGCCGTGCCGTCCACACTCGAATTCCGGAACCAACCGCGTTCTCGTCCAGGGTCCCCCGCGCCCGCGACGGTCGCTCATCGGATCGCCCTGAAGAGCTGGAACGGCAGGACGGGACCCAGCAGCGGGACCCGCTCGAGCGCCGCCTCCGCGCGCGGCCCCCACGGCCGGTTGGCGAGGAAGGGGGGGAAGAAGCCGAAGCGCCGGACCTCTGGCGAGCGGAGCCCGGCGCGCCGCATGGCCGCGAAGACCCTCCACGGACGCATGTTGAGGATCCCACGGTCGCCCTCCCAGGTCATGCGCGGCGTGAGCATGATCTGGAGATAGTAGAGGGCGTTGAGCGGATTCGGCTCGACGAAGACGACCCGACCGCCCGGGCGGAGCAGCCGCGCCATGCCCGCGAAGCAGCGGTCGAGGTCGTGGACGTGGTGGAGCGCGAAGAACCCGAGGACGACGTCGAAGGTCCCCTCGAGCGCCTCCGGCGGACGCGAAACGTCGGCGCAGTGGACCGGGATCTCGACGCGGCCGGCCGAGAACTCGCGCAACCGATCGAGGAGGAGCGGCGCGATGTCCATGCCCTCGACACGGAATCCGAGCAGCGCCAACGGGATCGTGTATCGGCCCATGCCGCAGCCTACGTCGAGGACCCGCTCGCCGGGCCTGATCCCGGCGAACCGTACGGCCTCATCCACCTGGCGGCGGATGTAGGGCGTATCCGTCGGCAGCATGGTCCGCTTGGTGCTTGCCTCGAAGTACTCGCGCTGCTGCTCGTTGTGCCGCTCGATTGCAGCCGGGTCCATCACGGCGCACCTCGCCCGGCCCCGGTCCGCGCGCCTTCGAAGGGGACGCCCGCGTAGCCCCGGACCCAGCCGCGCGCCGAGCGCCACGGCCGACCGTCGTCCGGCCCGCAGCGCGGTGCGAGCGCGGTCGCGACGGCTCGCATGGCGAGGCGAAGCCGTCCGCGGACGGTGTAGCCGGAGCGCCCATCGGGCGACGCGGCGCGCTCGACCGGGACCGAGGCGAGGCGAAGCCCCGAGCGGCCGATGAGCGACGGCACGTAGGGGTCGGGGTCGCGGCAGTCGAGGAGGTGTTCGATCATGACCCGCTCCAGCGCCACGAAGAGCCCGGCGTCTCTCGGGAGCCGCGCCAGCGAGACGAGGTGGAGGAGCCGCTTCAGGCCGAAGGAGGTGGCCAGGCGGAGCGGCGACTCGTAGCTCCCGCGGCGTCCGGCGAAGACGGCCGCGACGTCGCCCTGGAGGGCCGAGAGGAGTCGGGGAATCGCCTCCGGCGGGTCCTGGAGGTCCGCGTCGAGCACGACGGCGCGGCGCCCCCGGGCGTGCGCGAGACCGACGAGCACGGCGCGGTTCTGCCCGAGGTTCCGCTCGAGCGCGATCACGCCGACCCGCGGGTCGCGAGCGGTGAGCGCCCGGAGCACATCGAAAGAGCGGTCCGGGCCCGCGTCTTCCACGAAGAGCGCCTCGAACTCACCGGAGGGTGCCCCCTCGATCGCCGCGCGGACCCGATCAAAGAGCGCCTCGAGGGTCCCCTGGTTCCCGTAGACCGGGACGACCACGCTGACATCCGGTGCGCTCAATAGCCCGCCCCCCGGTCGACGACGTGGAGCAGAGGCTCGCCCGCGGCGAAGCGGCGGACGTTCTCGACGAAGAGCGGCTCGAAGCGGCGCGGACCGGTCTCGGGGCTTCGGGCGACATGCGGCGTGAGGAGGAGGCGCCCCTCGGACCACGCCGGATGCCCCGGGGGGAGCGGCTCCGACTCGAACACGTCGAGCGCGGCGCCCGCGAGCGCGTCGGTCCGGAGCGATTCCAGGAGCGCGGCCTCATCGAGCGTGCCGCCGCGTCCGACGTTCACGACGAAGGCGCGGCGCGGCAGGCGGGCGACTTCGGCCGCCCCGACCAGGCGGCGCGTCTCGGCCGTGAGCGGGAGAGCCAGCACGACCGCGTCCATCTCGGGCAGGCGTTCGCGCCAGGTCGCCGGTCCGTGGACCGGATAGCCTTCCGCGCCGATCGCGGGCGGGCCCTGGTGCACGCGCCGCACCCCCTCGGGCCGTGCGCCGAGGGCCGTGAGCCGCCGGCCGATCCCCCGTCCGACCCCGCCCTGCCCGAGGACGAGCGCCTTCATGCCGGCGACGGTCCGGAGCGGCGCTCGGTTCCATGCCTCTCGACGCTGCTCGTCGCGCGACCGGTGGAGGCCGCGGGCGAGGGCGAGGAGGAGCGCCGTCGCGTGCTCGGCCACTTCGTCGTCGTACACGCCGCGGGCGCAGGTGACGACGACGTCACGGAGCGCTTCGGCCCCCTCGAGGACCCAGTCGACCCCCATCGACGGGGTCTGCATCCAGCGGAGCTTGCGGGCCCGATCGAGCGACTCGAGGAACCAGTGGTTTCCGAGGACGACCTCGGCATCGACGATCGCCTCGGCCGCCTCGGCCTGGCTCTCGGCGACGACCCACGTCGCGTGAGGAGCCGCGCGCTCGAGTGCGGCCCGGTGCTCCGTCGAGGGGGAGTACAGGAGGAGGACCTTCACGGCGTCGCGCCTTCGGGCGTGCCGCCACGCGTCGCCGGTCCGGACGCACCCGTCGTGCCAGGGCCGTCCGCGCGGAGGAGGGCCAGGAGACTCTCGCGTTCTCCCTCGACGAGCCTCCGCGGGCGGGCGCGCGCCGCCTCGATCGCCTCGCGTATCGCCTTCAACGCCGGGGCGAGCTGGCGGCCCCCCGTGTCGCGTAGGAACGAGCGGCGGAGGAAGCTGAAGTCGCAGCGAAGCCGCGTCATCTCGGCGATGAGGAGGCGGCACGGGATCGGATCGCCACGCTCGGGGATCGTGAGGCCGCCGAACCCGAAGGGGACGCGCGACAGGAGCGGACGGAGGCGGTCGAGCGTCCCGTCGCCGAGCGGCGCGAAGATCGTGGAGGTCCGCCGCTCGATGGAGAGGTCGTTGAGCCCGAGATAGGCGCGGGCGATGGGCAGGCGTCCGAGCGCGTCGGCCGCCTCGATGGCGTGCACCGTCTCGATGAGGATGCCGAGGCCCACGCGGCCGCGGGCGAACTCGAGGGCGCGCTCGACCTCCTCCGCCGTGCGGACCATGGGGAGCAGCACCTCGTCCGCCCCGGCCGCGGCGGCGTCGCCGATCTCCCGCTCCGTCCCCTCATGGAAGGGGTTCGCGCGGCAGAGGATCCGCGCCTTTGTCGCGGCGCGCGCGCGGACGAGGTCCTCGATCGTATCCGTGCCGATCTGCGTATCGGCGCCCGATTGGCGGCGCCCCTTCCCGATCCGCTCCCAGTCGATGACGATCCCGTCGATGCCCGCGGCCGTGGCGTCACGGACGAGCGCGGGGGCGCTCGCGAAGAGGAAGAGGCCGAAGGGCTCGCTCAAGGGCGCCTCCGGGCAACGGCGAGCGGCGCAAGGCGATCCTGAGTGAAGGCCATGGTGAGCGAATATACGGCCCGCCGCGAAGCGTGTCCACCGCTGGCGTGGGTGGCCGCTCCTGCGGGAGTGGCGAGCGAGGCGTGATCCAGGTTCCTCTTAACACGAAGACACGAAGACCCAAAGACACCAAGATGAGTTTGGACAGAAACAGGTCGCTCGCGCGAGGGGGCAGCGCTTCGGAGGTCGCGGGCGGCGAGAGCCGATTCGGATCAGATCCGCCGGCTTGAGTGGTTGACCCGCTTGCCCCCCGCACGAGCGACCTCTCTTCTGCCGATCCCATCTTCGTGTCCTCGTGTCTTTGCGTCTTCGTGTTAAGAGGAACCTGGATCACGCTTCGCTCGCAACTGCAGCGGGAGCGGTTATGCACCCCGGCGCGCAACTCGTCTTGACGGCCTCGCGGGACCCCTCTAGGATGCGGCTTTCCCGCTCTGCCGGTACGACACGGTGCGCCTCGTCCCCGTCGACTCGCTCAAGCCGACCCAGCGCCTGCGCTGGCCGCTCTACCATACGGGCGGCGAGCTCCTCCACGCCTCGGGGCAGACGCTCACTGAGACCAACGTCGTCCTCCTCAAGGCCGCCGGGATCAAGGAGGTCGTCGAGATTGAGCCCGGCGATGACCTGAAGCGCTTCCAGTTCGACGCCGCCTACGACCCCCTGCCCCTCGACAACGTCCCAACCGACGCGCCCCTGCCGCTCGGAATCTACGACCCCGACGGTCGCCTCCTCCTGAAGGCCGGCCGCGCCCTCTCCTGGGCCCGCCGCGACCAGCTCGCCTGGCGAGGCCTCTCCACCCTGTTCGTCCCCCGACCCGAGGCCGAACGCGGCGCCGAGCGAGTCCAGGCCTACCGCGACGCCGCCGACGTCTGCGCCGTCGCGGACGACGACGCCCAGCTCCGCGAGGACCACCTCGTCGTATCGCCCGAGGAGCTCTCCCCGTCGCGTCTCGACGCCTGGCGCGACACCCGCATTGCACGGACCCGCCCGCGCATCGTCGCCCTCCCCGGCTGGCCCGCCGGCCACGAGCGCCCCGTCCCGCGCACCATCGCCTACGTCCGCACCTTCACCGAGACCATGGGCAGCGTCGAGGGGGTCTTCCAGGACCTCTCACGCGGCGCCGGCGCCGATGGGAAGCGCGTCGCCTCCATCAGCGGCCGCGTCATCCGCTCCGTCCTCAAGGACCCCCAGCTCTCCGCCAACCTTCTCCACTTCAAGGGGGACGGCGAGTACCTCATCTCCCACTCCACCCGCGTCTCGTTTCTCGCCGTCGCCATCGGCTCCACCCTCGGCTACCGCGAGGAGGACCTCGTCGAGCTCGCCTACGGCGCCTTCCTCATGGACATCGGCATGACCCAGGTCCCGCAGGCGATCCTCGCCAAGCCCGGCGCCCTCACGGCCGAGGAGCGCGCCGAGGTCGAGCGCCACCCCGTGCTCGGCCTCTCCCTCCTCGAGCGGGTCCAGTCCCTCCCGCGGACCGCGGCCCTCGTCGCCTACCAGTCCCACGAGCGGTGCGACGGCAGCGGCTATCCGCATGGACGCACCGACGCCCTCATCCACGAGCACGCGAAGATCGTCGCGATCGCCGACACGTTCGACGCCCTGACATGCGAGCGCCCCTACCGCGCGGGCGTCCTCCCCTACAAGGCCATGGAGGAGGTCATCTTCCAGGCCGGGAAGAAGAAGGTCGCCGGCGACCTCGTCCGCGCCTTCCTGAACGCCGTCAGCCTCTTCCCGATCGGGAGCTGGATCGAGCTGTCCGACGGGCGCCTCGGGCGCGTCGTCTCCGCCAACGGCCCCGACTACAACCGCCCGCTGCTCCGACTGTGGCTGGACGGCGGGGGCCTCTCCGACTGGCTCGACCTGCGCTCGAAGCCCGACCTCAAGGTGGTCCGCGCCATCCCCCCGCCCCCCGGAGCCGGCTCCCTGCTTGCCGGGTTCTGACCGAAGATGATCCGCACGCGCCAGGGCAACAAGTCGATCGAGACGGACGGCTACCGCCGCAAGCGGCGCTGGGCGATCCTCCTCCTCTGCCTCTGCTCCGCCCTCCTCGCCGTGGGCTGGAGCTACGACTACTTCCTCGCGCCCTACGACCGCGTCGTCGCCGTCTCCGCCGGGTCGCAGCTCGTCGTCCTCGCCCAGCCGCGGAATCTATCGCGGGAGGACGAGGTCACCTACGAGCGCCGCAGAAAGCCGGAGGGAAAGGACTGGGAGGAGCCCGAGCGGCTGTACGGCTCCTTCCTGACCGCAACCGCCCTCGGGGGCGACGTGCTCGTCCTCCACGAGGAGAGCGCGACGCGGGTCAGCGAGGGAAAGCCGATCCGCGCGATGGCCCTCGACGCGAAGTTCTTCCCCGACGCCGCGGCCCCCTCGCCCACGGCCCCCGAGGAGGCCTGGGTCTTCGGCATCCGCGGCACGAGGAAGGTCGCCTGCGCCCGCGTCGTGGAGGGCGCATGGACGGACCTCGACCCGCCCCTGGAGACCCGCGCCGCGAAGTCGGGCGTGAAGGCCGCCGCCGCCCCCTGGGGCGCCTGGGTCGTCTGGAGGGAGCCGTCGGAGCCCTCCGGCCCGTGCCTCCGCGTCGCGCGCCGCGAGGCGGGCCATTGGATTCCGTTCAGCGACCGGATCGAGTACATCCACGGCGACGCGCTCTACTCCCTCTGCTCCGCGGGGGAGGAGGCGTGGCTCGTGTACGCCGCGAAGCGTCTGGAGGCGAAGGGGGAGCTCTGCTTCCTCGCGCGCAGGCTCACAAAGGAAGCGATCGGCGCCGAGGAGGCGATTTCGATCTCCGACCCGCTCCGCGTGAAGCGCGAGGTCCTCTCCATCGCCGTCGCGCGCTTCGAAGGCTCGATGTGGCTCTTCGCCGGGAGGCTCGGCGGCGTCCACGTCAGCCGCATGAAGGCGGAGCTCGAGCGCGGCATGTACCCGATGCTCTCCGACCCGGGCGGGAGGTTGTCCCAGGTCCGCTCGCTCGCCTGGACGTGGATCGGCGCGCTCATGACCGTCGCGGCGCTACTCACCGGGACGGGGCTTGCCCTCCTCCGCGAGAAGCGGTACGTCGACGGGACGGCCGAGGAGCCCTCCGCGACCCCGCTCCCCTCGGCGACGCTCACCCAGCGGGGCGTCGCGTTCTCCGTTGATTTCCTCCTCCTCGCGCCGTTCGGGTTCGTCTTCCAGGCGTTCGTCTTCCAGGACGTCCGCACCGTCGCCGACCCGAGCCGCCCGGAGTACTACATCACGTCGGGGTTCCTCCTGTCGATCCTCCTCTTTCACGTCCTCGCGGTCGTGTACTACACGCTTTCGGAGGCGAACTTCGGCCAGTCGGTGGGGAAGTGGGTCGTCGGGATCGAGGTGCAGGACCTATCGGGAAAGCGCATCACGCTGCGCCAGGCGGCGATCCGGAACGCGCTGCGCCTCGTGGATGCGGGATACGTCTTCCAGTATTTCGTCGGGATGTTCTCGATCCTCGTCACGGCCAGGGCGCAGCGGGTCGGGGACCTCGCGGCGGGGACGATCGTCGTCCAGCGGCCCGTCCCCGAGGCGGAGGAGGAGACCGAGGACGAACAGAGGGAGGACTCCGAGTGAGCGAGGAACAGGGCGGCAAGATGACGCTGGGGCAGAAAGTGAGGATGGGGTTCCTGATCCTCGTCGTTGCCTATGCCCTCGTCCTCGCGGCGATCAACTGGGACGGCGTCGATGTCCGCTTCCTCCCCGGACATCCGGTGAAGATCCCCCTCATCCTCGTCTGCCTGCTCACATTCGGGCTCGGATCCGCGGTGACGTTCGTCTGGATCTCGTTCCGCACGCTTCGGAGGAAGAAGGAGGAGCAGCCCGCGTCGCTGCCGCCGGCCGCCCCTCCCGCCCCATGAGCGCGTCGGACCCGAATGTCGGGCGAGTCCTGAACGGGGCGTACCGCCTGGAGGCGCCAATCGGCGCCGGCGGGATGGGCGCGGTCTACCGCGCGACCCAGATCGCCCTGGGCCGGAACGTCGCGGTCAAGATCCTCCACGCGGCCCAGGCCGCCACGCCGGCCTTCCACGCGCGGTTCCAGCGGGAGGCGAAGCTCCTCACGCAGGTCACGCACCCGAACATCGTCGTGGTGTTCGACGCGGGCCAGACCGAGGACGGGCTCTCCTACATCGTCATGGAGCATCTGGTCGGGGAGACGCTCAAGGAGCGCGTCCTGCGCAGCGGAGGGCTGCCGGTCGGGCCGACGCTCTCGATCCTCGAGCAGGCCTGCGCCGCCGTCCAGGCGGCGCACGCGGCGCATCTCGTCCACCGGGACCTGAAGCCCGCGAACGTGTTCCTCGCGAAGACGTCGACCGGGCGGGAGATCGTGAAGGTCCTCGACTTCGGCATCGCTAAGGCGTGCTGCCAGGAGGGCACGCAGCTCACGCGGAACGGCATCGCGATGGGAACCCCCGGGTACATCGCGCCCGAGCAGATCGAGTCGGCGGCGGGCGCGGACCACCGCGCGGACATCTACGCGCTCGGGGCGATCCTCCGGTTCATGCTCACGGCGTCGGCGCCCTATGCGGGGGAGACGCCCGCGGCGGTGCTGCTGAAGCAGCTTCACGAGCCCCCGGGGCCGATCGACCTGGCGGCGCACGGGCTGCCGTCCGCCCTCGGCCCCGTGATCGCGAAGGCGCTCTCCAGGGATCGCAACCAGCGGTACGCCTCCGCGGCGGAGTTCTTCCACGCGGTGCGGGACGCCGCCCTGGGAGGCGGGGCGAAGGTGGCCGCCGCGGCGCCGCTACCCGCGGGGCCGTCGGCGGGGACCGGCGTTCGTTGGGGGTGGGTCGGGAGGGTGATGGCGGGCGTCCTCGCGGTCGGTGTCGTGTCGCTCGCGATCGGGTACTGGCAGGGCCGGGGGAAGCCGCTGCCGCCCCTTCCGTCCGTCGAGCCGCCGCCCGAGCACGCCCGGGTGGCCGTGAACGGGGTGACGGACCACGAGGTCCTCTTCGGCATGAGCGCGCCGTTCTCGGGGCCCGCGGACGAGCTCGGCAAGGACATGCAGAAGGGGATCCGCGCCGCGATGGCCGAGGTGAACGACGCCGGAGGCGTCCACGGGCGCCGCCTGTCGCTCGCATCGCTCGACGACGGCTACGATCCGGAGCGGGCGCGCGACAACGTGGCGCGGCTCCTGCGGGTCCAGAAGGTGTTCGGGATCCTCGGAAACGTCGGCACGCCGACCGCGGAGCTGGCCCTCCCGGTCATCCTGAACGACGAGGCCCTCCTGTTTGGCGCTCTCACAGGGGCCGAGTTCCTCCGCAAGGACCCGCCCGACCGCCTCGTCTTCAACCTGCGGGCCGGCTACGACGACGAGACGGGGGCGATCGTGCGCTACCTCCTGGAGACACTCAAGCTGCCTCCGGACTCCATCGCCGTCCTGGCGCAGGACGACAACTTCGGCGAGGACGGCCACCTGGGCGTGCAGAAGCAGCTCCGTGCGGCGGGATACTTCGGCAAGACGCTCAGGGTCGGCTACGCGCGCCAGACGGGAGACGTGGGGCCCGCGATCGAGGCGGTTATGGCCGCAAGGGATCGGGTGAAGGCGGTGATCCTGGTGGCGACGTACCGCCCCGCGGCGGCCTTCATCCGCCGCCTGAAGGACGAGAAGCTCCCGTGCGTCTTCGCGTGCGTCTCGATCGTGGGGAGCCGCTCCCTGGCGCACGAGCTCCTCGACTGCGGACCGCAGTACGCGGACGACGTCCTGATCAGCCAGGTGGTCCCGCACTTCGCCTCGGACCTCCCCGCGGTCAAGGCGTACCGTGCGGCGATGCAGGACAAGTTCGCCTCGGAGCCGCCGGGATTCGTATCGCTGGAGGGATACCTCTCCACGAAGCTGCTGGCGGAGGGGCTCCGCCGCGCGGGGAGCGATGTCGACACGCAGCGGCTGGCCGACGTGCTGCAGGGCTTCCAGGGGGTGGACCTGGGGATCGAGGCGCCGGTGAGCTACTCGCCGTCGGACCACCAGGCGCTGCACAGGGTGTGGTTGACGAGGATGACGGAGAGAGGGGAGTTCGAGGAGGTGGAGCTCCCGCGGTAGCGGGCGACGCCGGCCGTGTTGGACGCATGGGCGACGATATCTGATATCTGAGAGCTGATATCTGATATCAGATATGCCGGGTACTCGTCGCGCATCCACCCAACCGACGCGAATCGGACGTCCGCGCGTGAACTGCCGAAAGCCGATATCTGATGTCAGATATCAGATTTCAGATATCTGATATCGCCACCCAACGACGCCCCAAACCTCCACCCCGCCCCGCGGCACTCCTTCCCCGTCACTCCCTAAGCACGGTCGAGCACGTGCTCGGCCCTTCCTCCTCCGGAATCGGCTGCGCCGACGGCTCCGGCGGATGTTCGAACACCTCTCTCTCCCACCTGGCATACATCTCCGTGACGACCACCGTCGCGAAGTCCGCGTGATGCCGTATCAGCTCCGGCCTCCGCAACCCTCTCGCGACCGCCTCTCGCAGCAGCGACAGCGCCTCCTCGACCTGCCCCGCCCTCGCCGAGATGCACGCCAGGTTGTAGAACGGCCTCCACGACCGCGGTGACGCCTTGATCGCCCTCTTCAGGATCTTTTTCGCCCTCTCGTGGTCTCCCGTCTGCACGCGCAGCGCCCCGGCGTTGTTGAGCGCCGCCGCGTCGTCCGGGTCGATCGCCAGCGCCTGGTCGAAGTCCGCCAGCGCCTCCTCGATCAGTCCCAGGTGGTGCTTCACCTTCCCGCGGTTGTTGAAGAGCGCCGGGTTCCGCGGCTCCAGGACCGCCGCCCTGTCCAGGTCCGCGAGCGCCCCGTCGAGGTCGCCCGTCTGGAACTTCAGCGCCCCCCGGTCCGCCACCGCCCCCGCGAGGTCCGCCTTCCCCTCGATCGCCGCGTCGTACGCCTTCATCGCGTCGTCCAGCCGTCCCTGCCGCCGGAACGCCGTCCCGAGGTGGTACCAGTACGGCGACTTCTCCGTCGCGCGCGCGAGCGCCGCCTGGAAGTCGCTCACGGCTTCGTCCAGCTTCCCCGCCCCGAGCCACGCGAGTCCGCGGTAGTGGTACGCCGAGACCGCCTCCGGGAAGTCGGCGATGAGGCGCGTGAAGACCTGCGCCGCGTCGAGGAACTTCTGCTGCCCCAGCAGCCCGCTCCCGCGGGAGGAGAGGCGCAGGAAGACCGCCTCGCGCGAGACGCGGTGGTAGAACCCGAGGACGGCCTCGCAGCACGGCGCCGACATCCTCCCCTTCCTCATGTCGATCACGTCGCGCAGCACGTCGGCCGACTCGCTCGCCAGGGCGGCGCGATACCGGCCGACCGTGTCCGAGAAGCTCGATCCGTCCACGCACGGGTCGAGCAAGGCGGTCTCCTCGGGAGGCGAGTTCGGGCCGTACGCCGCGATCCCCTTCACCTCGCCGAGCCACCGGGCCGCGTGGGGGCAGAGGCGGCCGGCCTCGAACGCGCGGTCGAATGTCGCGCGATCGGGGAAGATCCGGAGGAACTCGCCGAGACCAACCCCCTCCACGGCCTCGCGCGCGCCAGGCCCGCCGAGGACAAGGAAGACCGGCCGCCCGCGCTTGGAGAGCCCCTCGCAGAGGCCGAGGAGGTACGCGGCGTCCTCCTTCGACAGGCGGGGGAGCATGGAGAGGTCGAGGAGCGGGAATCCGGGGGCCGACGTCACCCCCTCCTGGACCGCGCGCAGCACCTCCTCCCAAGCCATGAGGTCCTTCGGGCGGCTCAGGAGGCGCGCCTCGATCAGGCAGAGCGTCTGCGTGTAGGCGACGAGCTTGTGGTTCGAGCAGGCGTTGTTGCAGTTCGCGCACACGAACTGCCCGGGAGAGGCCGCCGCACTGCACACTGTGCACCGGATCTTCGTGTGGCGGGACATCGACTCGTCGGGGACCCCTCGCGGATCGCGGAGGGCCTCCATCCTCGACTGCACCTCCCCGACGGGCGGCGGTTCGAGCCCCGCCAGCTCGAACTCCTTCCGGATCTGCTGCGCCTCGTCGTAGCGCTCCTCCTCGAGCCACTTCGTCTGCGTCGTCGGCAGGGACGGGGCCGAGAGCGTGGGGGAGAGGACCGTGTGGAGCGTCTCGACCAGCGCGTCGGCGTCGGCGAACCTCGCGTTCGGCGACTTCTCGAGGAGCTTGAAGACGACCGCGCAGAGCTGGACCGGGACGCGCGGATTGAACTTCCTCGGCGAAGGGGGCTCCTCGTGGCGGTGCTTGTCCATGAGGGCGTACAGGTCGGGCGCGTCGAACGGCGCGCGGCCCGTGAGGAGGTAGAACATCGTCGCGCCGAGCGAGTAGAGGTCGCTCCGCATGTCGAGCGGCTTCCCCTCGACCTGCTCGGGGCTCATGTACTCGGGGGTGCCGAGGACCACGCCCGGCATCGTGATCGCGGTGGACTCGTTCATGGCCTTCGCGAGGCCGAAATCGGTCACCTTGACGCCCCCTCGCCGCCCGATGAGCACGTTCCTGGGCTTGACGTCGCGGTGGATGATCCCGCGGCGGTGGGCGTAGGCGAGGGCCCTGGCGACCTTCCCGACGACCCGCACCGTGAGCGAGGTGTCGAGCGGGCCGTTGGCGCGGACGAGCGAGTGGAGCCCCACGCCGTCGACGTACTCCATGACCATGTAGAACATCCCGCCCCTGGCATCGCCAGCCTGCTGGTCCTGGCGGATGTCGTGGATGTGCCGGATGCACGGGTGGTCCAGCGAGAGCGTGATGCGCGCCTCGCGCAGGAACCGCGCGAGCGACTCGGGGTCGCGCGCGAGCGGGTCGGCGAGGACCTTGATCGCCACGCGGCGGTCCAGCAGGTCGTGCAGGCCGAGGTAGACGACGCCCATGCCGCCCGCGCCAAGCTTCTCGAGGATGCGGTACTCGCCGATCTGGCGGCCGATGAGCGGGTCGGGCGACTCGGCGATCACGCCGGAGACGGAGAAGTTGAGCGGCTTGAGATCGGCCCGAGAGACGTGGAACGTGGACCCCTTCATGCGACCTCCCCCGGCTTCCCGAAGCGTTGAATGACCGGAGTGTATCACGTCGCCAGGGCTGTGTATTTGTCCCTCAGCAAACTTGCGTAGAGCAACGCAACTCCTTGACCGGACTTGCCCGTCGCTTGGCATGGGGGTTGCATCCGTCGCCATTCGAGTAGCGCCCGTCGCCCTTGGAGTCGCGCCCGGCAGGGCGCGGTGGCGACGGTTCGGCGCCGGGGACCAACTCGCTGACGCGCAGGTTCCAGG
>CAZYRM010000056.1:5626-35900 GCA_964649705.1 uncultured Planctomycetia bacterium | reverse complement strand
ACCTGCACGCGCATCGTATCCTCCCCGGGCGCCTGGGTGCGCCGGTTTGACTTCCCTGCCCTGGAGGCGACCCCCTCCAGGCTCTCATCATTGAGCAAGGGGGATACCAGGGGCCTTGCCGACCGTGGAATCGCGCAACACGCTGATGACGATTGCGTTACGGGATGTCCCGGCGGAGGGTGCGTCGCAAATGTGTTGCACTCATGCGACGGTTCGTGCACACTGCGCACGCATATGGCGAAGAGAGACTCCGAGGCGGAACTCCACGCGGCGGCGATCGACTCGCTGGAGCAGCGGATCATGGACCTCGCGCTCGAGCGGACCGGGGCGCGGAGCGGGGCCCTGTTCCTCGTGGACGAGAAGCAGGATGCGCTGCGGATCGACTTCCACGTGATCGAGGGGGTCATCGCGCAGCTCCCGAACATGCTCCTGCGCCGGCGGCTGGACGGGAGGCCGAACGGGATCGCCTTCTGGTGCGCGGACGAGAACAAGCCGTACCTCTGCGAGGACTCGCGGAACGACCCGAACTACGCGAAGTACTTCCAGGAGGTCCGCTCGATCCTGGCGGCGCCGATCCCGTACCAGCAGCGCGCGATCGGGGTGATCAGCGTCTCGGCGAAGGAGCCGGGCGTCTTCACGCCGGCGCACCTCGACGAGCTGGTGGCGCTAGCGGCGTCGTCGGCCATCCACCTGCGCCGCGCGCAGCTCTTCCGCGCGAAGCACCGCGAGGAGGGGCGGGTGGTCCTGATCAAGGGGATCTCGCCGGAGTGGGTCGAGGTCGAGAGGACGATCGAGCGGGTGGCTCCGAGTCAGGTGCCGGTCCTGATCCGCGGAGAAAGCGGCACGGGGAAGGAGCTGGTGGCGCACGCGATCCACTTCAATAGTGCGCGGTCGCGGAAGCCGTTCATCGTGGTGAACTGCGCGGCGATCCCGGAGACGCTGCTCGAGAGCGCCCTCTTTGGGCACGTGAAGGGGGCGTACACGGGCGCGGTGGCCTCGCGGATCGGCGAGTTCAAGCGGGCGGACGGGGGGACGCTGTTCCTGGACGAGGTCGGCGAGCTGACGCCGCCGCTCCAGGCGAAGCTCCTGCGGGCGATCGAGCAGGGGGAGGTCTCGCCGCTCGGTAGCCACGAGGCGGCGCAGCGGGTCGACGTGCGTGTGCTGGGGGCGACGAACCGCCCGCTCGAGGAGATGATGCGGGACGGGAGGTTCCGGGAGGACCTCTATCATCGGCTGTCGGTCGTGACCGTGTCGCTGCCTCCCTTGCGGTCGTGCAAGGCGAACCTCGCGACGTTGGCGGAGCTTTTCCTGGCGCAGGCGAACGAGCGGCACCAGCGGGCGGTGGAGGGGGTCACGCCGGAGGCGATGGCGGCGCTGCAGGCGTACGACTTCCCTGGAAACGTGCGAGAGCTCAGGAACCTGATTGAGCGGTCGGTGCTCATGGCGGCGGGGCCGGTGATCGGCGTGGCGGATCTCCCGCCGCAGGTGCGGAACGCCGCGACGGCAGTCGCGGGGCCGGCGGCCGCTACAGCGCCCTCGGGCGTGGCATTCCCGACGCTGGAGGCGGCGCGCGAGGCGGCCCTCGCGCCGGTGGAGCGGGAGTACTTCACGCGCCTCGTCGAGGCCGCGGAGGGGAACATGCGGCTTGCTTCGCGCCTCGCGGGCGTGAACGCCTCGACGCTCTATCGCCTCATGAAGAAGCGCGGCATCAAGGTCTCCCGCGTGGTGCGGTAGCCGGGGACGATCCACGGATTCGCACAGATGCACACAGATGGTCGGCTTGTCGAAGTTGTGTGACGCCGAAGTCGCGCACAGCCCCCTGCTTGACGTCCTACGCATTGGACTCGTAGCATCAGGCAGGTCCGCCCGGCGGATTCAAGTCCGGTGCTTCTCATGCCGTCCGATTCGATTCCGGCGAGACAGATCCCTGTGCGACCGCGCGTCAGGCTCGGCGCATTGTTCGCGCTAGCTGGAGCGGCGCTCTGGCTCGCCGTCCATGGGTTTGTGGACCGTACGGGACATCTGCTCTCCGGCCTCGCCGTGGCGATCCCCACCGGCTATCTCCTCCTGCGAGCGCTCGTGGTGGGCTGGAGGTCGTCCAGACCGGTACGGGTGGTCATAGTGCACGCCCTCGTCGCCGTCGGAGTCGGCGTTGGTGTCGCGCGGCTCGTCGAGTCGCCGTGCGTGGAGATGGAGGTCGCCCAAATCGAGGTCGATCCATCGCGTTGGGGGAGCGTCCTGAGATTCGAGGCCTCCCTCCGTCGGATTGCGTCGCGCGATCGAGGACTCGTGGAGTCGCTACTCGAGTCGACGAATGACACGGTACGTCGGGCTGCGGCCATCGTCCTCATCGATAGGACCTTGGGCGCTCCGGACACGGCGACTGCCCGGGCGTTCGCAGTCCTGGAGGAAGTCGCAGAACGTCCCGCCGATGGACCCTTCAAGCAACATGTTCTTAGACAGGTCGGCGCCATACGCTCGCGGCGCGATGTGCGGGTCCTTGGTGTCCTCGCGAAGGGCGAACTGATGTACACGACGCCGGAAGACATGGAGTGCTCCGAGATCGCGTACGCCGCCATCAAGAGGCTGATTCACCCCCGTGCGCAGCAGATCCTCCAGGAACTCGAGGGGGAGGGGGCTGACCCCGGAATCACACGGTTCGGCGGCTCATGGCTGAGGGACCGCGGATATGTTCCTCACAACCACCTCCTCTACGGCACGCCCTTCGACCACCCGAGGCAGTCCCGATCGAGGTACTTGTCCGGCGGGTCTGTAACGTACGGCGAGTTCGAGACATGGTACGACCGGTACGGGGATCTCCTGTTCCTCGGCGACGACGGTCGATTCCACCTGGCGACTGACTGAGCCCGCCCCCCGCCCGTGGACCCTGATCGACACGTACGCGCCCGAGATGCCCGATGCGTCGAACCCGAACCGCCTGTGCGGGTGATGCGGCGGGAGCACGAGGACCTCCCGTCGTCCTGGCGGCGGGCCACTCAGCTTGAACCGCCCTTGCGAGTCCGTGGTCTGGCACGCGGACCCCTCCCCCTGCTCCGGGATCGGGTCGCCCGCGCCGCGGGGAGTAGCGCGCCCCCCGCGCGCCGTGTAGAATCCCCGCCTCATCGAGCCTCCGTCACTGCATCCCCGGAGGGAACGCCATGTCACGCAGCCCCGCCCTCGTCGTCACGTCGCTGGTCCTGGGCCTCGTGGTCGGCTTCGCGGCCGGCTTCCTCGTCTCGCAGAAACAGGAGAGGGGCGGCCGCCCCTCCGAGCGGACGGGCGCGGAGCTGTCGGCGGACGAGCGCGCGGGGCTCGTCGCGCGGGCCAACACGGCCGAGAAGGAGCGCGACGACGCGAAGAAGGCCCTGGGGGAGAGCCTGGGCGCCGTAGATGCGCTCTCGGCCAGGGTGGCGCACCTGGAGAAGCCCGGCGCGCCGCCCGCCGGGCACGAAGATGGGCCGGCCGAGGAGGGGGAGGCGAACCAGCTCAGCGACCAGGAGAAGCAGGCGAAGCTGGCGGAGCTGGAGAAGGTACTCGAGAAGGCCGAGAAGGCGAACGACGGCGCTGCGATCATGAAGGCCCTCCAGGAGCTGGTTGCGCTCGGCGAGGTCGCCTACCCGCGGTGCGTGGAGGTCCTGGGGCTCATCTTCGCGGACATGATGGGCGAGAAGAAGCTCAAGCTCGCGACGACCGAGGTCTACATGTCGCTCTCCGGGAGAAAGTGGGACCTGTACAACATGTGGGCGCTGGACACGCCGTCGATCGACGCGGACGCGAGGCAGGGAGCGGTGGCGGGGCTCACCTGGTCCAGGGACCCGAAGACCACGGAGTTCCTCGCGTCGAAGTTGGAGACGGAGAAGGACCGCGGCGTGGCGAAGGCGATCATGGACAGCCTGGCGTGGAAGGACCCGAACGCGAAGGACGCGATCAAGAAGGTCCTGGAGACGCGCCGCGACAACAAGCAGATCCGCCTGGATGCCGTGAACTCGCTCTGGACGATGGGCGACGAGGGTGCGATGGAGGCGCTCACGAGCGCGGCGCAGGCCGACCCCGACCCGGACGTCCGCGAGGCGGCCCGGATCGCGAGCCGGGGGATCGACCCGCCGGTCGCGGGGTACATGGTGAACTACATCGACTCGGGCCCGGGCGGCGGGTCGACCCTCCAGCGCGGGGACATTGTGCTCGCCTACAACGGCAAGGCGATCTCGAGCACGGACACGCTCGGCAAGGAGTCCCGCGGCACGGAGGGGATGGCGGAGGTGCCGATCCAGATCTACCGGAACGGCGAGGTCGTGAACGCCACGGTCAAGGGCGGCTCGATCGACGTATGGGGTCGCTACGTCAAGCCGAAGTAGGATCCGGCGGTTCAAGACTGGACAGCGGTTGCCCCGAGGCCGAGGTCTCGCTCGTGAAGGGCGGGAAGTACGATCGCTCGCCACCGGCACGAGGAGGACATGGACATGCGACGGCTCTGCGCGCTCCTGGTCCTGGTCGCCACGGCCTGCGCCGAGGACCCGACGCTGGACCAGCTCATCGATGCGTCCCAGTTGATCGTCACGGGGAAGGTCCTGGAGGTGCGCGACTCCGTCGAGGCGGACCGCAAGCTGGCCCTCGTCGAGGTCAGCCACACCTGCGCCACGATGGGCGAGCTCGCGAAGAACAGCCTCCGCGGAAAGCTGTTCGTGTCGTTTGCCTCGGCAACACACGACAAGTCCGCGAAGGGCGCGCTGGACTCGGGCAAGGAGTACCTCCTCTTCCTGGAGAGACGCGCCGCGCACGGCGAGTTCTACGGTGTCCTCGACGGGGCCGGCGTCGAACCGCTCCAGGAGAAGCGGCTCCAGGAAGTGACCCGGTTCTGCGATGAGATTCCCGTCTGCTCCAACGAGCACCGCGAGGTGAAATCCGACGGAAAGGACGGCACCTGCGCGTCGTGCAAGCGGAAGACCTCCGGCAGCGCATTCGGTCGCTGTCGGGGCTGCGCCTTCCAGGAGAAGAAGTGCCGCGTCTGCGGGAAGGGGTTCCGGGAGCCGCTCCTCGGGGACCTCCCGCTGATCATGGTCCGCCGCAAGCCCGCCCCGATCGAGGTCGAGGAGAATCCCCCAGGGCAGGTGCTGCTCGCCGCCGGCCAGGACTCCGCCGCCATCCCGGCAGGGGGTGTCGTCGGGCTGTGGAAGTTCGAGGATGAGGAGCCCGTGCTGGAATTCGAGGGAGACGCGTGCGAAGTCCTCCACTTCGAGGACGGCTCCGGGCGGCTCTGGTCCGGCGTTCGGGCCCTGAAGAAGGGGAAGGTACGGATCAAGGTGTACGCGGCGGAGCGGGACACCGAGACGTGGCTGGCGCGCGTGGTCGACCTGACCCTCGAGTAGTCGGCATCTGAACGCCCGACGCGCATCGAGACCGAGACGTGGCGCGCCCCGCACCTCGTGCCGACCGTGCCCCCACGCCTTGTCCCGGACGCGGCATCATCGACTCCGTGCATGGGCGTGCGTAGGGACCCCGCCCATTGCCTCCCCCGCGGAAGCGTGGTACAGTCTGACTAGACTGACTAGTTGGAGGTGGGCGATGAAGCGATGGCAGTTGCAGGAGGCGAAGGCCCGACTGAGCGAGCTGATCGCGGCCGCGAGGGCCGAGGGGCCGCAGGAGGTCACCGTGCGAGGCGAGTCCGCTGCGGTCGTCCTGTCGAAGGACGACTTCGATCGGCTCGCGAAGCCCAAGCCGGGGTTCCTCGAGTTCCTGCGGAAGTCTCCGCTCGCGGGGGTCAGTCTCAAGATCCGTCGGGACCGCTCGCCCGTCCGCCGAGTCCGACTGTGAGTTACCTGCTCGACACGAACGTCGTTTCGGAGCTCGTCCGACCCCGGCCCAGTCCACGCGTCGTGGCGTGGGTTGGATCGGTGGCGGACTCCGCGCTCCACCTGAGCGTGCTCAGCGTCGGCGAGATCCGCCAGGGGGTCGAGTCGCTCCCGTCCGGTGCGAGACGGACGCGCCTGCTGACGTGGTTGGAGGGTGAACTCCCCGCTTGGTTCGAGGACCGGCTCCTGCCGGTCTCCCTGGCGGTCGCGGATCGGTGGGGGAGGCTGCTTGCGCTGGTCGACCGACCGGTGTCCGGCGTCGACAGCCTGCTCGCAGCGACGGCGCTCGAGCACGGCCTGACGATGTCCACGCGGAACGTAGAGGACTTCCGCTTCCCCGGGCTGACCGTCGTGAACCCCTGGGCCTGATCCGCGCTGTCCACGCTCGACCGCGACCACGATGCGGCCCAGCGCGCCTTCCACGCGGCGTCCGCGGCCTCCGAGGCTGCTCTACGTCGCAATCAACCTGGTCGCGGCGGCCGTCACTTCCCCGAGGCGAGGGACTCGAAGATCGTCACGGCCTTGTCGCACTCGCCGAGGATCTGCGGGCTGAGCGCCGCGATGCGCGCAAGCTCCTCCTGGGAGGGCTCCTGGCCGTCCACTGCCTTCTTCACGATCGGCTGGAACTCCGCCCAGAGCTTCCCCACCGCGTCGAGCTGCGCGCGCGCCTTGTCGTCGTTGGTCGGCGGCAAGGAGAGCTCCGCATCGCCGTTCGCCAGGCCCTTCAGCGTGCGGTCGAAGGTGTCCATGGCGAGCTGGAGGGACTTCCGGTGCGTCTCGACCTGCTGCTTCAGCGCGATCTCGAAGTACTCCTTCGACATCTTCTGCGTGAACATCCTCTGCTTGCCCGCCAGGTCGACGACCACCCCCCAGGTCTTCCCGGTTGCCGCCTTGCACTCTTCCTGCAGGATCGTGACCAGCGCCTGGGCCTCCTTGAGGGCCTCCAGGTTGGTCTTGGCGATGGACCCCGCATCCCCCTTCCCCGCGATGGCCGCCTCCAGCGCGGCCTTGAAACCGGTCCACGCCTCGGCCTGCTTTGCGGCCTGGGCGGCGGCCGGGCCGGACGGGGCCGGGAGACGCATCTCGGCGTCCCCCTTCGTCAGGCCGGCGAGGGACTTCTCGAAGAGGGCCATGCTCGCCGTCAGGCTCTCCTTGCTCTTGTCGACCTCGATGCCGAGGAGGATCTGGTACGCCTCCTTCGCGCACTTCTGCGTGAGCATCCGCTGGCGGCCGGCGATGTTGACGGCGACCGCGAACTCCTCCTCGGTCGGCGCGGCCGCGATGAGGCACGGCAGGGCCGGGAGCAGGGCCAGGGCGAGGAAGAGCGACGCCGCGATGCGCATGGGGTCCTCCGTAGGCTGGCGACGTCGGGCGGGGGCCGTCGCCTCCGGGTGCCGCAGGGCACTCGGGGATGGTACCGGTGCCCAGCCCGCCCATGCAAGCGCTCGCGCCTCCGGGACCTCGTCTCGGGTCCGATTCGTTGGCAGGACTCGACCGCGATCCGGTAGAATCGCCGCCCCATCGAAGCCCCACGAGCCCCGCCGTGAGCCAGTACGAGCGCTACCACATCGACGTCGACCCGGCGCCCAACGTCGCCGACCACCCGAGCCGGTTCCGCGTCCACGTCAACCGCCTCCAGCTCGCCCGCCTCCTCGTCACCGAGCTCTTCCACTACAAGGGCGACCTTCAGGTCGTCATGTCCCGCCCGTGCATGTACGGCGTCTTCTCCGGCCCCGTCGGGGGTTTCCTCCCCCGCCCTGAAAACTGTGTCGGATGCCTCCGCTGCACCGTCCAGTACCCCCACATCGTCCGCATCGAGCCCAACCCCGAGCGCCTGAAGCTCGGCGACTCGTACGTCACCCCCGAAATTGTCGACACCATCCTCTACGAGACCTCCACCGGCCGCCTTCCCGTCCGCGGCGCAGGCTACCGCGGCACCATGGGCGGCCCCGGCTGGGACGGGATGTGGACCGACATGTCCGAGATCGTCCGCCCCACCCGCGACGGCATCCACGGCCGCGAGTTCATCTCCACCCAGGTCGACCTCGGCGAGAAGCCCGCCTTCCTCGTGTTCGACCGCGGCGGTCGCGTCAGCGGCGAGTCCCCCCGCGTCGTCTCCCTCCCCGTCCCCTTCCTCTTCGACGCCCCTCCCCTCTCCGCCGAGTCGGAGGCCCTCTGGAAGGGGATCGTCAAGGCCGCCGACACCCTCCAGACCTTCGTCGTCGCCCCCGTCCGAGCCGCCCTCGCCTACCAGCTCGACTCCGCCAGCGTCGTCCCGATGGTACGCGGGTCCGAGGTCGCCTCGATCGCGCAGCTCCCGCGCCCGCCGCGCGTCATCGAGCTGGAGGGGTGGGACGAGCCCGCGTACGCCTCGCTCCGTCTGCGCCACCCCGAGGCCCTCGTCTGCGTGCGGGTCCCCTATCCCGACGACATCCTCGCCCTCGCCCGCCGCGGGCTCCGCTTCTTCCACCTCGTCGCCGACTACCACGGGCGGACGAACGGCGGCTTCGTCCGCGAGTCCATTCGCAAGGCGCACGACGCCCTCGTCTCCGAGGGCCTCCGCGAGCAGGTGACGCTCGTCGGGAGCGGAGGGATCGTCGCCGCCGAGCACGTCCCCAAGGCCATCCTCTGCGGCCTCGACGCGGTCGCCCTGGACACGTCGGTCGTGATCGCCCTCCAGGGGCGGCTGCTGGGCGATGGCGTCGACCGCGGGACGGCCCGCGTGGAGATGCCGACGTTCGAGTCCGCCTGGGCCGCCCAGCGGCTCACCAACCTCTGCGGCGCGTGGAGGGACCAGCTCCTCGAGGTCCTCGGCGCCATGGGGATGCGCGAGGTCAGGCGCCTCCGCGGCGAGATCGGCCGCGCCATGTTCCAGGCCGACGTCGAGCGGGAGGCCTTCGCGGGGATCGAGGGGTTCGAGGGATGAGCGCGATGACCCCCGAGCAGATCATCACCGAGAAGCACGTGGAGGCCCTCCGCCGCGGCTTCGCGAGCTGGCCCCGCGCGGACGAGCCGCCCCCCGCCCTCGGGGACAAGCGCTGGACCGCGGACCTGATCCTCTCCACGTGGCTCCAGGCCGAGACCGGCGCGCCGCCGACGGACCGCCTCGAGTTCCGCACCGGCGCCTCCGGGGGAGGCTTCGACCTGCTCGAGCTCAAGACGCTCCCCGCCGAGAGGTGGACCTCGCCCGATGTCGCGATCGACACCTCGATCCCCCTCAACCGCCGGCCGTTCGACCCGCGGATCGAGATCCCCGTCCCGTGGTACGGCGGCGGGATGTCGTTCGGCTCCGTCAGCGAACAGGTCATGCTCGGCCGCGCGATCGCGGCGAAGCGCTGGGGGACGTTCACCTCGACGGGCGAGGGCGGCTACCCCGACTCGCTCGTCCCGTACAGGGACCACATCATCACCCAGGTCGCCACGGGGATGTTCGGCGTCCGCGAGGAGACCATCCAGCGCTGCCGCGTGATGGAGTTCAAGTACGCCCAGGGCGCGAAGCCCGGCCTCGGCGGCCACCTTCTCGGGGACAAGACCACGGTGGTCGTCGCGAAGATGCGCGAGGCCCTGCCATGGGTCAGCCTCTTCTCGCCGTTCCCGTTCCACAGCGTCTACTCCGTCGAGGACCACAAGAAGCACGTCGACTGGGTGAAGACGATCAAGCCGGACCTCCTCGTCTCGATCAAGGTGAGCACGCCGACCGACGTCGACATGGTGGCCGTGGGGAGCTACTACGCGGGCGCCCACATCATCCACGTCGACGGAGGCTACGGAGGCACGGGCGCCGCGCCCGAGATCGCGAAGAAGAACATCGCGATGCCCGTGGAGTACGCGATCCCGAAGGTCCACAAATACCTCGTCGGGGAGGGCATCCGCGACGAGCTGGTCCTCATGGCCAGCGGGGGGATCCGCACGGCGCACGACATCGCCAAGGCGATCGCCCTCGGCGCCGACGGGGTCATCCTCGGGACCAGCGAGCTCGTCACGATTGGCTGCACCCGCTGCTCCAACTGCGAGCGAGGGCGTGGCTGTCCGTTCGGCCTGACGACGACGGACCCGGAGCTGTCGTTGCTCGTCGACCCGGAGTGGGCCGCGGAGCGGATTGGGAACATGTACCGGTCGTTCCAGGCCCAGCTTCGGGACATCCTCCGCAAACTGGGAATGAAGACCGTCCGCGAGCTGCGCGGGCGGACCGATGCGCTCGTCTATCGGAAGAAGGGACCGTGGAGAGGATACTCGTCGAACAGGTGATCGCCTCCCGCGCCGGTCTCGGCCCGGCAGGCTGGCCTTGCCAGCCAGCAAGCTGGCCTTGCCAGGCGCCGGCGCCCTCCGTTCGCAAGGAGGAGGCGGAGGGAGGCTGCGGCGTCATCGGAATCGCCGCGAGCGTCCCGGTCGCCGGCAAGCACCTCTTCCAGGCCCTGGTCCAGATGCGCAACCGGGGCAACGGGAAGGGGGGCGGAGCCGCGCTCGTGGGCCTCTCCCCGGCCGACTACGGCGTGACGGCCCAGCTCCTGCGCGACGACTACCTCCTCGCCATCGCCTACATCGACCCGACGTCGCGAGCGGACGTGGAGCGCTCCCACGTCGAGCCGTTCTTCCACGTCGACCACGTCCACGAGTTCCCGCAGGTCGACGTCCCGGGGCTGCCGGTACGCCCGCCCCAGGCGGTCGCGTACTTCGTCCGCGTGAAGGACGCGGCGTGGCAGGCCTTCGCTCGCGAGAAGGGCCTCCACGGCCTCGAGAGGGCCGCCATCGAGGATGAGCTCGTCTACCAGAACACGTACAAGCTCAACAAGGCGTTCTACGCCTCGCTCGGCGAGAAGCGCGCGTTCGTGCTGTCGCACGGCAAGGACATGCTCGTCCTCAAGATGGTCGGCTACGCGGAGGACGTCATCCGGGCGTACGGGCTGGAGGAGGTCCGCGCGCACGTCTGGATCGGGCACCACCGCTACCCCACGAAGGGGCGCGTCTGGCACCCCGGCGGGGCGCACCCGTTCATGGGGATGCACGAGGCGCTCGTTCACAACGGAGACTTCGCGAACTACGCCTCGGTGTGCACCTACCTGGCCCAGCGGAACATCCATCCGCTCTTCCTGACCGACACCGAGGTCTCGGTCCTCGTCTTCGACCTGCTGAGCCGGACCTACGGCTATCCGCTCGAGTACGTGATCGAGGCCCTCGCGCCGACCACGGAGCGCGACTTCGCCCTGCTCCCTCCGGACAGGCAGGAGGTCTACCGCCAGCTCCAGGCGGTCCACATCCATGGTTCGCCCGACGGCCCGTGGTTCTTCCTGATCGCGCAGTCGGTCGCCGGCGGCGGGGCGAGGGGCGCGCGGCTCCTTGGGATCACCGACACGAGCATGCTCCGTCCGCAGGTCTTCGCGCTGCAGGACGGCGGCCCGGACGGGCCGTCGATCGGCTTCGCGGCCTCGGAAAAGCAGGCGATCGACGCGGCGCTTGCGAGCCTCTCGGCGGCGGACCCGCGTTTCGGCACGCGGGCCGACCGTGTGTGGAACGCCAGGGGAGGGAGTCACACGGACGGCGGGGCGTTCCTGTTCGACGTGAGGCGCACGGCCGACGGCGCGGGCGAGCTGGTCTGCACCGACAAATTCGGGAGGCGGATCGAGGTGGGCGAGGAGGCCCGTCCGCTTCGCGGGGACGACCTCGTCACGGAGGCGTCGCCCATCGCCGTGGCTGCGGACGCGGCGGCGCTCGTGGAGGAGGCCCGCGCGGGCCTGCCGACCTGGTCCTACGCGCAGCTCCGAGGCTTCCTCGGAGAGGTGACGGGCCGGCTCGACGACGACGGGGCCCGCGCGCACGCCATCGCGACGCTCTCGAGCCTGATCGATCGGCGCTACCCGACCGGGGGCCTCAGGCGCAGCAGCGTGGTCGCGCTGTGCGACGAGGCGCTCGCGCGAGTCTTTGCGGCGGCGCGCGTTGGGCCGAGCGAGGGGTACGTTCACCACGCGCGCGGCGTGGAGCGGCCCAAAGCGGCCTCGCCGGCGCAGACGGTGATCGTCGACGCGACGGGCTTCCCGCCCGAGGGGGCGGACTCGCTCGCGCTGGAGGTGAACGCGCTCGTCGCGAGGGGGTTCCGTCGCGTGATCGTGGCGAACTGCGGCGGTCAGCGGTTCCTGGGCAACGGCCTCGGGCCTGGGAGCGAGGGGGTGCGGATCGACGTCTACGGCTCCTCGGGGGACTACCTGGCGTCGGGGATCGACGGTGCCGAGGTCGTGGTCCACGGTAGCGCGCAGGACCAGCTCGCGCAGATCATGAAGGCAGGGAAGCTCGTCGTGCACGGGGACGTCGGGCAGACGTTCGGGTACGCGGCGAAGGGCGGCGACTGCTACATCCTGGGGAACGCGGCGGGGCGACCGTTGATCAACGCGGTCGGGAGGCCGCGAGTCGTGATCAATGGGACGTGCCTCGACTATCTCGCGGAGTCGTTCATGGCGGGCGACGCGCTGAACGGAGGCGGCTTCGTCGTGCTGAACGGCGTGACGTTCTCGGCCGAGGGCCGGATCGTGGAACTCGACACCCCCTACCCGGGTGGAAACCTCTTCTCGCTCGCCTCTGGCGGGGCGATCTTCGTCCGTGACCCCCGTCGGCGCCTGGGCGACGACCAGCTCAACGGGGGGGACTTCACGGCCTTCACCCCGGCCCACTGGGAGCTGATCCGTCCATACCTGGAGGAGAACGAGCGCCTCTTCGGCATCCCGGTCGCCCGCCTCCTGCAGGTCGATGGGCGCGCCATGCCGCCCGAGCGCGTCTACCGCGCCATCGTCCCCGCGGGCCACCACGCCCTCTCTCCCGAGGAGGCGTGGGTCGCGCACACCACCTAGCCTCCGGAATGCGCCTGCCGATTGCGGTCCTCACGCGGGCGCGATAGCATGCCTTCGATGCTGGACCCTCTCTTCGATCCCACGATCCAGGCCAGACCACACCGTCGCCGATCGGGAGTCATTGTCGCCATCGTAGTGCTCGCCGCAGCGTTAACGGTCCTCTTCGGCACTGCGTGGAAGCGATGGCGCTCGATGTTTGCCTGGGACCCGGAGGTCGTGCACCGCGCGCTTGAGGAGGGGGGTAAGGACGACCTCGTCATCCATCTCTGCGGCCAGGGCATCGACTCCGGCCTGCTCAGTCGGGCAGAACTCGCCTGTGCGAACACGGACCGTGGGCGTGCCTACATCAACAAGGGAGAGTTCGATCGGGCGGTTGCAGACCTGCAGGCGGCTCTTCGCCAGGATCCTGGCTGGGAGCCCGCACACTACTACCTTGGCATCGCTCGGTACAACCGCGAGGAGTACGACCTCGCCATCGCGTCCTTCAATGAGTCGATCGCAAGGGACCCGAAGGACGCCTCGACCTACAACCTCCGTGGGTCTGTGCACAACGACAAGGGCGAGTACGCGCTCGGCGTCGCAGATTGCGCGCGCGCGATTGAGTTGGACCCGAAGATGGCGAACGCCTATGGCAACCGAGCGTTCGCGAGGAACCGGCTGGGGGAATATGATGCGGCAATCCTCGATGATACGAGAGCGATCGACCTGGACCCGGCGAACTCAGTCTTCTTCCACAACCGCGGGCTTGCGCGCCGGAACAAGTGCGAGTACGACCTTGCAATCGCTGACTTCACGCAGGCGATCCACCTGGACCCAACCATGTCCGCGGCGTTCAACATGCGCGGATTGGCCTATTCCGATAGTGGCGACTACGACCGGGGAGTCGCGGACTGCACGAGGGCCATCCAGTTGAAGCCGACGAGTGCGACGGCCTACTGCAATCGCGGATACGCCCATTGGAAAAGGGGCGAACACAAGCTGGCCGCGTCCGACCAAACGAAGGCGATCGAGCTCGCCCCAGCCCTGAAGGACGCCTACCACTACCGAGGGCTGGCGTACTTGGATTCCAACGAGCTGGATCTGGCGATTGCGGACTTCTCGAAGGCTATCGAGCTGAAGCCGACTGGCGCGACGGACTACATCAATCGCGGGCTTGCCCTGAGGAAGCGGGGGGACCTCGACAAGGCCGTTGCGGACTACACGGCGGCCATCGAGCGCGAGGAGTCGGCCCTAGCCTACCGCAACCGCGGGATCGCCTGGGCGTACAAGGGAGCTGACGACCGCGCGATCGATGACTTCGACAAGGCCCTGCAGCTCGATCCGGAGGACCCGCAGACTTACAAGGAACGAGGCGACTCACTCGCTCGCAAGGGCGATCACGCGCGAGCAGAGGCCGACTACGCGAAGTCGCGAGATCTGGGGGACGGGCAGCGGAAGTAGCCTCCCTGCCACCGAGGGCCTGAAGCGCAGCGAAGTAGGCCCAGGTTCGGGCCACCGTCCGAAACCCAAGCGAGAGCACCGTACGGCCGGTTCCTCACCACGGAGGCACGGAGGTGTTGTCGGCAGGACCGGCGGGGCTTGTACCACATGGCGGCCGCGCGCCCGAGGAGAAGGCGCCGCCCAACGGGCGGCGGAGCGGGGGGGCGAGGCATGGGGGACAGAGGGTGAAGCTGATGGAGGCTGTGGACGGCGGAGGCCTGGTCGATCACCATGACGTCTGTCGAAGGCACCCACGCCCTCTGTCCCCACATGCCTCGGCCCCACCGCTCGGCGCGCCGCGGCGCGGCGCGCCCCTTCTCCTCGGGCGCGCGGCCGCCGCGTAGCAGGACAACGATGTTCCGTCCGATGGCACCTCCGTGCGTCCTCCGCGCGCTCCGTGAACTCCGTGGTGAAGGGATCGCCAGAATCACCGCGATCGAGCCAGCCCATGGAACACCCGCAGGCACCGAGTCTGCCGCAGATTCAGCCCCTGGGCACTTCAGAGTTGCTCATTGAAAATTGAGTATTGCCCTCCCCTACCCCACCCTGGTACCCTTCTGTATTGAAACTCGTTTTCAACAGCGAAGGGGCTGGCATGCACATCGCGGAAGGGATCCTGACGGGCTCGTCGGTGGTCGCGACGAGCGTTGCCGGTGGCGCCGTGCTCGCCTGGGGCGCCGTCGCAATGGGGAAGTTCACCAAGACCCAGCCCGAGCGCAAGCCGCTCCTCGGGATGGCCGGCGCCTTCATCTTCCTGGTCTCCCTCATCCCGATCCCCGCGTTCAACGGGACCTGCTCGCACCCCTGTGGGACGCCGCTCGCGGGCATCCTGCTCGGGCCAGGCATCGGCGCCGCCCTGGCGTCGCTCGCGCTACTGCTCCAGGCCCTCTTCTTCGCGCACGGCGGCTTGACCACCCTCGGCGCGAACACGCTGACCCTCGGCTTCCTCGGCGCGGGGATGGGGTGGCTCTTCTTCCGGATCGGCCGCAGGATGGGCCTGTCCGTCTGGGCCGCCGCGGCCCTCGGCGGGTTCGCGGGCGACATCGCGACCTACCTGGGTGCCGGCCTCGTGCTCGGTTCGCACCTCGCCTTCTTCTCCCCCAGCCCGAAGTTCTCCTTCCTCGGCTACCTCGAGGCCATCTACCTCGCCTACCTGCCCGTCCAGGGGCCGATCTCCATCGGGGAGATGGTCTTCACGGCCGTGGTCGTCAACTCCATCGCTCGTCAGAGGCCCGAGGTCCTCGAGTCCCTCGGCGTCCTCCCGAAGACCCAGGTCGCCGATCCGTCCCGCCTCGCCGGCGTGGCCGCGCTGCTCCTCGGGTTTGGCCTGCTGATGTCCTCCCCGGCCCTCGCCGCGGACTCCGCCCCGGAGCCCAATGCCGCGCCGACCGAGACGACGCCGTCCTTCGCAGGCATGGACGAGTCCGTGAACGAGAAGATGGCCGAGGAGGCCGGGGCCCCCTCCAGGGAGCCCTTCATCAACACCGAGGCGATGGGCGACCTGTGGAATTTCATCCTCCTCCTCGGAGGCGGGGCCGCCGGGTTCATCATCGGGCGGAACTGGAACCAGCTCTTCGGCAGGCGGGAGGCCGTCCCGCCGGACCCGACACGGAAGGCGGCATAGCAGCACGATGTCCGGACAACTCTCGCTCCAGGACTTCCTTCAGGTGGAGCGGGCCCAATTCCTGAAGCGGGCCCGAGGCCTTCGACTCTGGGATGCCCGGGTCAAGATCGTCCTCGCCATCGCGGCCGCCCTGGCAAACGTCCTCTGGTACAGCCCGCAGCTCTCCCTGTCGCTCCTCGGCATCGCCGTCGTCGGGTTCCTCTGGACGCGGATCCCGTTCCGTCAGGCGGCCGTGTTCGTGGTCGCGCCCCTCTGGGCGACGCTCCTGGTCATGGTCGGCTTCTCCGTCGGCTTCGGCCAGACCGTCTGGTTCGAGCTCGGGCCGATCGCGGTCTACCACGAAGGCGTGGGGCTCGGGCTGGCCGCCGGCCTGCGCGTCGTCTCCGAGATGTCCTGGATCGGCCTCCTCATCCTGACGACACCGTTCACCGAGATCCTCGACGCGCTCCGCTGGTACCGCGTGCCCGGCGTCCTCGTCGACACCCTCGCCTTCATGTACCGCTACGTCTTCCTGCTCTGTGACGAGTTCCTCGCGATGCGCGCCTCGGCCCGCACGCGCGGAGGCCTCGCCACGCGCACAGGCAGCCTCGCCACGCTGGGACTCATCACGTCCCAGGTCTTCCTGAGGGCCTACGATCGCTCCCTCAGGATCAGCCACGCCATGCGGGCGCGAGGAGGAGAGTAGATGGCCTCCCAGCGGATCGCCGACATCCTGCGGAGCGCGACCTGCCCCCAGAACTGCGACCTCACCCCCATGCGGATCCCCGAGGGCAAGGCCGTGATGGAGTGCCAGGACCTCCACTTCCACTACCACGACGGGAAGGAGGCGGTCGCGGGCGTCAGCTTCTCCATCGCCCCAGGCGAGTCGGTCGCCCTCTGCGGCCCGAACGGATCGGGGAAGACGACGCTCCTGAAGCTGCTCACCGGGCTCCTCTCGCCCGACGAGGGCGAGGTCCGCCTCGGCGGCCGGGTCCTCGACGACGCCGGGGCGAAGGACGCCTTCCGCACGGTCGGCCTGCTCTTCCAGGACTCGCAGGACCAGCTCTTCTGCAACTACGTGGCCGAGGACGTGGGGTACGGCCTCAAGCAGCTCGGCGTGCCGCCGGCCGAGCTCCGCGATCGGGTGGACCTCGCCCTCCACCTGTGCGAGGCCGAGCACCTGGCCCACCGCCCCATCCATCACCTCTCCGGCGGGGAGATGAAGCGCGTCGCCCTGGCGGGCCTCATCGCGATGCGGTCGCCCGTGCTGGTCCTGGACGAGCCCACGAGCGGCCTGGACCCCGCGGCGAGCGCCCACCTCATCGAGCTCATCCAGCACCTCAACCGCGAGCACGGCTCGGCGTTCCTGATCGTCACGCACGAGATGGACCGCGTGCCGCTCCTGGCGAGCCGCGTGCTCGTCATGGAGGGCGGGCGCCTGCTGGCGGACGGCAACACCCGCGCGATCCTGACCGACGTGCCCCTCCTGGAGCAGGCCCGCCTCCAGCCCCCCGCCATCACGAAGTACTACTTCGAGCGGGCCCTCAGGGACGGCCGGAAGCCCGACTGGCTGCCGCTCTCCGTCGAGGAGGCCCTCAGCCGCGACGCCGCGCCGGCCCGCGCGATGGACCTCGGCGTCCCCCGAGCGGTGTAGGCCCCTTGCCGCCGCGGCGACGGGCGGCGTACACTCCCTCTCGACCCAGGGAGGACGCATGGAAGGCCCCCCGACCCCGACGCCGGTCGCCCCCGAGGACGAAGCGTCTTCCGACGGACGGACCGTCCAGCTCCCCTCGTCCCCGCCGGCGGAGCAGCCCACGGCGATCGTGCCGCCGCAGGCGCCGGGGTCCGGCCCGACCCTCTCCACGGGCAGCTCGGCCCGCCCCCGCGTTCCCCCGTCGCTCGGGCCGTACGACCTGCTCGACGAGCTGGGACAGGGCGGCATGGGGATCGTCTACCGCGCCCGCCACCGCGAGCTGGGAAGCCTGTGCGCGGTCAAGATCCTCATCGCAGGCGAGCACGCCTCGCCCGCCGCGATCGCCCGCTTCCAGCGCGAGGCGGGCGCGGTCGCCCGGATGGGCAAGCACTCGAACATCATCTCCGTGTTCGACATGGGGTCCGAGGGAAACCTCGCCTACTACGCGATGGAGCTGGTCCCTGGGCGGTCGCTCGCGTCGCTCTTGAGGGAGAGGCGACCCACGCTGTCGGAGGCGGCCCTCCTCGTCGAGAAGGTCGCCCGAGCGCTCCACCACGCGCACCGACACGGCGTCATCCACCGCGACGTGAAGCCCGACAACATCGTGATCCGTGACGACGGCGAGCCGCAGGTCATGGACTTCGGCCTCGCGCGGGAGGTCGGCGGCGGCCAGCAACTCAGCATGACGGGCGAGGTGATGGGCACGCCCGCGTACATGGCCCCCGAGCAGGCGCGCGGGCTCCCCGGCGCGACGGACGCCCGCACCGACGTCTACGCGCTCGGCGCGGTCCTCTACGAGGTCATCGTCGGCGGCCCCATGCGGTCGGGCGGATCGGTGCTCGAGATGCTCGAGAAGATCGTCGTCGGCGACGTGGTCTCCCCGCGACGGCTGAGGTCCGACCTCCCGCCGGACCTCGAAACCGTGTGCATGAAGTGCCTGGAGGTCGATCCGTCGAACCGGTACTCGACGGCCGAGGCGGTCGCCGAGGACCTGGCGAGGTTCCAGCGCGGCGAGCCCGTCCTGGCGCGCCCCGTCCCCGCGGCGGAGCGCCTCGTTCGCTGGGTCCGACGGAGGCGGCACGTCGTCCTGCCGCTCGCCGCGGCGGTCCTGATCGTCGGCCTCGCCGGCGTGTGGGGCCTCGTCGTCCACCTCCGCCGACAGGGGGCGGTCGAGTCGGCTCTCGGCTTCGGCCGCCGCTTCCGCGAGCAGGGGCGCCCGCGCGAGGCGCGGGACGCCTTCCGAGAGGCTCACCTCCTCGACGACGGCTCCGAAGAGGCGCGCGAGGGGCTCGAGTGGGCGGACGGGGAGGTGGAGAAACTCGAGCTGGACGCGATCGAGGTGCGAAGGCGAGCCGACGAGGCCCAGCAGAGGCTGGAGAAGATGGAGGCAGTCTCGAGGGTCCTGGGCCGATGGTCCACGCTGCACCGCGCGCTGAGGGAGATGGAGAGGGCTTTCCACGCCGACGACGCTACGGACGAGGAGCGCCGCTCGCGCGCGGCGGACGGGTGGAAACGGGTCGAGGCATTCATGGCGCAGACGCCCGAGGACGCCGCGTCCCAGGCGGCGATGCGCGCGTTCGCGGGATGGGCGAAGAGGCTCCTGGGCGACGAGGCGGAGGGGATCGAGTGGATGCGCCGCGCGGCGGTCCTCGACCCGGAGGTCCCGTACGGGCGCCTCCTCGAGGCCCTCGTCTGGTTCTCGGTGTACGTGGAGGGCCAGGAACTCCCCCAGACCGTGACGACGCCGACGGGCGTCGTGGCCGGCGACGTGCCCGAGGACTCGCCTCGGATGGCGGAGCTCCGCGGGCGCATCGCCGCGAGGCTCCAGGAGGTCGAGGGGTCGCCCATCTGGGGGCGGACGGGGGGCCAGGGGTTCCGTTCGGCCCTCTCGGCGATGCGCGCCATGCAGGCGGAGAGGTATGACCGGGCGGAGTCGGACCTCGCGGCCGCGATGGAAGACCCCGACCTGCGCTGCTTCGAGGCGGGGCTCCTGATCGCCCGGGCGAGGGCGCGCTACCTCAGGAACGACTTCCGCGGGGCCCTGGAGGACCTGGAGGAGGCCACGGCGGCCCGTTCCGAGCAGGCGGAGGTTCGTGCCCTCCGCGGGACCGTGAAGCTCGGACTCGGAGTCCAGGTCGCCTCGCGTGGCGGCGAGCCGCGGCCGGTCCTGAAGGAGGCCGTCGAGGAGTTCTCAGAAGCCATCCGCCTCTCCTCCGGCGATGCGCAGGCGCATCTGGACCGCGCGAGGGCCTGGCGGGCGCTCGGAAGGGCGGAGGCGGCGCGCGGGCAGGACCCGAGGGGCAGCTACGCCCGCGCGATCGAGGACGTGGATGAGGCGGCTCGGCGCGGGGCCGTCGGGCCGCAGGCACAGGCGTTTCGGGGCCTCCTGCACAGGACGCTGGGCGAGGCGCAGGCGGCGCGCGGCGAGGACCCGCGGGAGAGCTACCGGCGGGCGATCGAGGGCTTCACGGCGGGCCTGGACGGATCCGAGTCGGACGTGGCCGTGCTTAGCAATCGAGGCGGGGCCTGGGCCCTGCTTGCGGATGCCGAAGGGGAACGCGGCGGTGACGCGGCGGCGTGCCTGCGGAGGGCGATCGAGGACTACGATGCGGCGATCCAGAGGAAGCCCGCGCACGCCGTGGCGCTGAACAACCGCGCGCTCGCATATCGGGCTCTGGGCTTCCTGGAGGCCGGTCGCGGAGGCGATCCGCGTCCGTCGTACGAGCGCGCCATCGAGGGATTCGACCAGGCGATCGCGCTCGATCCGGCGTACTCCTCGGCGTACTCGAATCGCGGGAGCGTGCGCGGGGAGATGGGCGACGCGGAGCTCGCCCGCGGCGGCGACCCGCAGCCGTGGTACCGGAAGGGGATCGAGGACCACACGGAGGCGATCACGAGGAACCCGGGCGACGCGATCCCGCGCGACAACCGGGGGATCCTCTGGTACAAGCTCGGCGAGTCCCAGGCGGGCGCGGGCCAGGACCCGCGAGAGAGCTTCCGGAACGCCATCGCCGACGAGGACGAGGCGGTCCGGATCAACCCGAAGCACGCGAACGGGTGGCTCCACCGCGGGCACGCCCGTCGCGGGCTTGCGGAGGACGAGGCGGGGCGCGGAGGCGACCCGCGCGAGGGCCTGAAATCGGCGATCTCGGATTACGACCAGTCGATTGCGAGCACGTCGTCGAGCGCGGTCGCATGGACGGCGAGGGGGAACACGATCCTGCAGCTCGGGCGCGAGGAGGCTTCGCGGGGAGGCGCGATCGAGGAACCGGCCCGACGCGCGCTGGCCGACTTCGATGCGGCGCTGGAGCGGAACCCGCGGCACTGGAAGGCGCACCTGGGGCGAGGCCAGGCGCTTGAGCTGCTCGGGCGCCTCGAGGAGGCGATCCAGGCCTACCGCAAGGTCCTCGAATTGGCGCCCCGCCAGCCGCAGGCGGCGAAGGCACTCGAGCGGCTGCAAGGCAAGTGACGCGGGGGGGCTGAGACACTCTTGACCCATCGCATCGCCGTCGTCGGAGGAGGGGCCTCGGGCATGGTGGCCGCGCTCGTCGCGGCGCGGCGAGGCTGCGGGGTGACGCTCTTCGAGCGGCACGGCCAGTTGGGTCGTAAGGTCCTTGCAAGCGGCGGAGGCCGCTGCAACCTGGGGAACACCCGCGTGGACTCCTCGAGGTATCACGGCGGCGACCCCGAGTTCGTCCGTCAGGTCCTGTCGCGGTTCGGGGCGCAGGAGACGCTCCGCCTCTTCGAAGGGCTGGGTCTCCTCGTGGAAGAGGAGGCCGACGGGCGGCTGTTTCCCCGGTGCGGGCAGGCGCGGACCGTCGTCGAGGTCCTCGAGGCGGGACTGACCGCGGCGGGCGTCGAGCTCATGCTCACCTGCGACGTGAACGAGGTGCGGGACGCGGGCCGGGGATTCGCGCTCGTCACGCGACACGGCGCAGTGCAGTTCGATCGGGTCGTCCTGAGCTGCGGAGGGGCTTCCTATCCGCAGCTCGGAGGCGGAGCGCGAGGCTACCGTCTGGCGTCAGGGTTCGGGCTCGACGTGACGGAGCCGCGTCCCTCGCTCGTACCCCTCGTGACGAGGGACGCGTGGGTTCATCGGCTCCAGGGGAACCGCCTCCAGGTTGCGCTGTCGGCCGAGGTGGAGGGGCGGCGCTTGGCGGCCTCCCGAGGGGAGCTCCTCTTCACATCGTACGGCATCTCGGGCCCTGCGACGCTGGAGATCAGCCGCGAGGTGTGCCGCGCCCTGGAGAGCTACGACGTGGTCGAGGGCGCGATCGACCTCTTCCCCGAGCACTCGGCGGAGGGGCTGCGCGAGTTCCTCCTCGCGAGGCTGGACGCGCTTCAGAGCGTCACCGTGCACGAGTTCCTGCGCGGGACGATGACCGATCGCATCGTGGCGGAGTTCCTGGCGGCGCATGGCGTGGAGTTCCCCGCTCGGGTGCGGCCCACGCGGGAGACGGTCGCCTTGCTCGCCCGAGCGCTCGGGCGCTGGAAGTTCGCCATTTGCGGCCACAAGCCGTGGGACGAGGCGATGGTCACGGCGGGCGGCGTTCGGCTCTCGGAGGTCTCGCCCGAGACGATGGAGTCGACCCGACGACCGTGGCTCTACCTGACCGGCGAGCTCCTCGATGTGGACGGCGACTCCGGGGGGTTCAACCTGCACTTCGCCTGGGCCAGCGGCTTCCTGGCGGGCACGGCGTGCTCGGCGCCCTCGTAGCCCTCCGACGTGGAGTCGGCTGACCGCGGTCGGGCGCATTCGCGCCGCCTGCGCGAGCTGCAGTCGCGCCCATCCCTGTGTGGCGGTCTGCATCCGCATCACGGAGCTCCTGGCGTGGCAAGCGTTTGCAAGCTCGGCTGGCTGTATGAAAACTCCCAGGGGGAATCAACATCCCTGGGATGTAAGGGACATCGATTGGCACCAAACCGGAGGCATCACGATGCGCACGCTCGAGACGATCGACGGCATGGTGGAGATGGACCCGAAGGAGATGCAGGCCGTTCAGGGCGGCGATGGAGGCGCGACGATCCTTCTCGTTGCGCTCTGTGCTGGCGTCGTGCTCATCACGGGCTGGTGGGCGTACAAGAAGCTCACCGCGGAGCCTGAGCCGCCCAAGCAGGACGAGCCGATCCGCTTTGGGAATCTGTCCGACATCAAGTAGCACCCAAGCTCGACGGGTCCGAGGCGGAGGGCACGCCCTTCCGCCTCGGGCATCACACCTCTCGCGGCCGTGGGACGCTTGACCTTGACCGGGGGACGCCCGTCATTGAGCATGACCAACGCCCCCTCTCCCGTTTCGATAGGCCCGGAGGCAATGCCATGGTGAGCCGAGTTGTCGCGATCGTGTTGGGCGTGGTCACGGTCTGCGTCGGAGTCATCTTCACGTCGATGGGACTCCGCATGGCGTTCAGTCAGGCATACCGACTCCGGACGTACGTGAAGACGACGGCCACGATCGTCGAGTCGCGCCTGGAACGCGTGACACTCCGGAAGTCGGAGAAGGACCCGCCACGGGAGGAGTCCAAGCCCGCGGTCGTCTACCGATTCGAGACGGGGGGGCGCCAGGTCTTGGGGACGGGCGTCGACCCCGAACAGGACAGCGGTTCCGCGGAGTGGGCGAACTCGATCCTGCAGCGATGCCCGCCGGGCGCCGTGGTGGAGGTCTTCTACGACCCCCAGGACCCCGGGCGTGCGTACCTCGTGAACCGGTTCGAGCTCACCGGGTACGAGCTCGCGCTGATGGCGATCTTCATCCTGTCGCTGTGGGGACCGCTGTGGCGGGAGGGTTCCCGACGTCTCGTGGAGCGCCTGGAGCCGGTCGAAACCCGTCATCGCGTGCAGCCCACCCTCTCCGTCCGGCACGAGATCCTGACCCACGTGATCGTCCTGGGCGTGGGTGGCCTCCTGTGGGCCGTGACGGTCACGCACTACCTGCTCACGGCCCCCGGGGCGGTTCCCTGGGAGCACTGGGCGGTCGGCGCGGCGCTGCCGGTGGTGGGCCTCCTCAGCGCGAGGTCGCTCCCCCGACTGGTCGGCGCGTCGCGAGCGTTCGAGGAGGCCGTCGTGACGGTCGGCGCGCCCGTGCAACGCGCAGGCGAGGAGTTCGAGGTCGACATCGCACAAGCCGTTCGGCGGGATGTCAACGTGAGCGAGCTCTCGGCCACCCTGTCGACGGGGCATCTCGCAAACGCACGGCTCTACCCGGTCCGCGTTGCGACCGAACGACTTCCGGTGGGCAGGCGGATGGTCGAGGGTGAGATGCTCCGTCTTCGTGCCCGCTTCCGCCCGGACCCGGGCGCGCGCGCCACGGACGAGGGGTGGCGGCGAACGGAGGTCCGTTGGTGGATCGAGGTCGCCACCCGGACGGAGGACGGGGTCGAGTGGAAGAGGCTCTTCCCAATCCGCGTCGAGGCGTCGGGGGCCTGACGAGCGCGGGTGCATAAGGCCTTCGATCTGACGGCTCCCGCGGCCGCCCCCCTTTCGTTGTGCATCTCCTCCGCGAAATGTAGGATTCACGGCCGGTCGGGGATGACGAGGGAAACATGGACCGTGTCGTTCGGACCGCTCTTCTCTGCCTGGTCTCGGTAGTGACTCTTCACGCGCAGGGGGGACAGACCGAGGAGGACCCTCGCGCGGGCGCCATCGCCAGCTCCTTCCACCACGCCCTGATCGTCGCGATGCGACCGACGGCGCCGGCCGCGCCGGGCAAGCGCGTGCCCGTTCTCCTCGTCCACGATGGCCTGCCAGGGCGGGACTTCCAAGGCAAGGAGACATTCCCGCCCGGCGGTCCATCCGAGGGAGAGCCCCTCTCGAAGGAGATGTACGTCTTCGAGGTGCCGAGCGACCAGGATCCGAACGTCGTGCTCCGGTTCCCCGCGGACTCTACAGGGTCGCAGAGCAGCGACGGCGGGAAGCGCTTCCGCATGGCCGACCCGGACGGCTCGCCCTACGTGCGGCGATGCCTGGCTGGCGATGACGGCGGGGACCGTGCGCACGCCGCGCCCGGAAGCGTCTGGAAGCGGGACGACGGCGACGACCTCGACGCGTACGAGGTCGACTTCGAGGTCCTCCGGGTCCCCGACGCCAACGGATCCATCGAGCAGCCGCTGTTCGAGTTCCGCATCCACGTCTATCGCGACGGAAACCTCGCGATGACCCTCCGGTCGCTGATCGCGGGGAACTGACCATGGTGTCCTCTCGCTCTCGTGTCGTCCTCGCCGCGCTCTTTGCGCTGGGCGGGATCGTCGTCGCCGAGGATTCGCCGGCGGTTCGCTCGGCTGAGACGCAGGCGAGGGACGCGCTCGACCGTCTCGCCCGGGACCTTGCCGGGTTCCTGCCCGTGGCGAGCGGGGTACAGGCGCTCGTGTTCCTGGACGTGCCGGCGGGCGGCGTGGACGCGGGCGACGCGGACGGGCAGAAGGTGGCCGACCGCGAATTCGGCGCGCGCGACGCGATGATGTTCTGGGCGACGTCCTCCTACCGGGACGAGGTCGCGGGCGTGCACGTCACATGGCTGGTCGACGCCGCTGATGCGCAGTCGGACGAGGGCCCACGGCGGATGGTCCTCCGGAGGATCGCACGGCGAGCGGCCGGGGAGGCGTGGGCGGACGCGCCGCTGGTGCTCAACGTCTGCGCCGACGTGACCTCATTGAACATCGAGGTCTTCCACGACCCGGACGGCGACGGAAGGCCGAAGCTCCCATCCTTCGTGCAGCTCGGGGATGCCAAGGCCAGCCCGTACGCCACGAGGTTCGACTGGTGGGGACAGTACCCCCACCCCGCCAGGGGGGAGGAGGTCCCGCCCTCGGGCCCCCGGGCGGAGCCGTACTGCGCGGGCCGCGTCCCGGACACGTGCTACCCGATCGGCGCGCCGATCGACCCGCCGGGGTCGAGGGCGGCGCTTCCCGTCCCGCTTGCGATCCGTGTCACGCTGCGCATCCTCGCCGAGGGCGGCCGCGAGCGGCTCGTCTCCAGGGTCATCTGGATTCCCGCCGAGTGACAGGCTCGGCCCGCCGCACCCGCTTGCGAATCGGGGCTGTCGACCTGGGAAAGCGCGCGACGGCTACTTGCGCTCGTCGAGGACGGCCTTTACCTCCGGAGAGGAGGCGACCCTCGCGAAGTCCGCGTCCTCGGTGACGAACCGCGTCTCGCGCCAGCCGAACGCCTGCGCGCGCCGCAGCGCGGCCGCGCAGCCGGGGGCGTCCCCGCGGATCGCCCGCATCGTGGCCAGGCCGTAGAGCGTCCTCGCGTCCGGGCCGTACCGCTCGATCGCCGCCTCGAGGACGCCCTCCGCCTCCGCAGGCCGCCCCAGGCGGTAGAAGAGGCCCGCCTGCCAGTGGTGCTCGGCCAGCGTGAAGAGCACGGCGCGCTTGCGGAGGTCCTCGTCGTGCTTCAGGTCCCATACGAAGCTGGCGAGCAGCGCGATCTCGCGGACATCGGTCTGGACCCCTGCCTCCCGGAAGTACCACTCCATCGCCGCCCACACCTGGGGCCGTTCGCGCTCGATCCACTCGGCGTGGGAGAGCGTCATGAGCAGGTCCGTGCGCGTCCGCGACGAGGCGGGGACCCGCTCCTTGAGCCTCGCGAACTGCGGCAGGCGCTCGACCGCGCCCAGCGTCGCGCGGATGGCGTGCTTCCGCTTCGGATCCTGGAAGAGGAGGTCGGGGAAGTCCTGGAGCTGCCCCCGCACCAGGTCCATCGCCCACCGCACCTGGGGCTTCTGAAGCTGCGCCTGGATGTCCCGGATGGCGTCCTCGGAGCCCGCCCCGACCTCGCCGCGGAGCCGACGGGACTCCTCGCGGGCCTCCTCGATCCGCCCCATCCCGTGGAGGATGATCGCGCGGAGCCGGCGGACGTCACGGGCGTTCAGCGTGGCCGACTCGCGGGCGATCGATTCGTCGCAGAGCGCGAGCGCCCGTTCGTCGTTTCCGTCGAGCCACAGGACGAGAGCCAGGAGCGCCCACGTCTGGAGGTCCTCCTTCGACGCCTTGGCGGCCTCGAGGGGCGGGATCGCCTCTTCGAATCGGGTCTGGGCGAGGAGGGCCCTCCCCAGGTAATAGTGCGGCTCCGGCCAGCCCGGGGCCTCGCGCTCGAGCGACCGGAAGCGATCCTCGGCGCCGCGGAGGTCCCCGAGCTCGAACCGTAGGACGCCGAGGTTCATCTGAGAGAGCAGGTCGAGCGGGTCCTGCTTCACGAGCTCCTCGAGGAGGCGGAGGGCCCGGTCCGGGTCGTGGAACGGCTCGGCGGCGCGGAACGGGTCCGACGCCGACGGGTGGTAGAAGGCGCCGAGCAGGCCGGCGAGGAGGAACCTCCCCTCGGGCAGGTCGCGGACGGAGGGGTCGTCGTCGAGCAGCGACTGGAGGCGTCGGATGTCGGCCTCCACCTGCTTGCGCGTCGAGCTCGGGCCCCATGTCGTGAGGGCCTCGCGCACGCCGCCGGCGAGACGGGCGTACGGGTCGGAGGGGGCGAGCTCGAGGAGCGCCGCGAGTTCCCTCTCCGCCGAGGAGCGCGCCTGCGCCCTGGGGGCCTCCTCATCCGCGGCCCCGGCCTGGAGGGCGCGCAGGACGAAGAGGCGGAACCGGGCCCGGGAGAGCGACGGGTCGATGGCGAGGGCGCGCTGGTAGGAGGCGACGGCCGAGTCGGCCTCCCCGCTCCACTCGTGCAGGATGGCGAGGCGGAGGTGCGCCTCCTTGCAGTCGGGGTCGAGCCGGAGGGTATCGGCCAGGCGGGCGCGGGCCCAGTCGACGCCTCCCTCGGCGAGGACCCTGGCGGGGTCGGTGGCCAGGGAGAACAGGCGGTAGGCCTCCGTCCGCGAGCGCGCGGCCTCGGCGTCGCGGCGTCGGGCCTTCCACAGGAGGCCCGCCGGGGCGGACACGAGGGCGGCCACGCCGAGGGCGAGGGCGAGGAACTTCCAGCGTCGGCGCGCCCAGCGGAGCGCCCGTTCGGGCGGCGACAGGGGGCGGGCGTGGACGGGCTCGAGGCGGAGCAGTCGGTCGAGGTCCTCGGCGAGCTGGGCGGCGGAGGCGTACCGTTTCTCGGGGGTGGGGTCCATCGCCTTCATGCAGACGGTGTCGAGGTCGCGCGGGAGGCGGGGGTCGGCGCTCCTGAGCGGGGTCACCTCCCCGCGCTTCACGCGGGCAAGGACCTCGTAGGTATCGTCGCCGTGAACGGGGGGCTTGCCGGAGGCGAGCTCGTACAGGGTGGCTCCGAGGGCGTAGACGTCGGAGGCGGGGCCGATGCGCTCCCACTCTCCGCGGGCCTGCTCGGGGGGCATGTAGATGGGGGTGCCGAGGACCTGTCCGGTGATGGTGAGGCCGCGGCCTTCGGAGACTCCGCGGACGAGGCCGAAGTCGGCGACCTTCACGCGCCCCTCGGTATCGAGGAGGATGTTCTGGGGCTTGATGTCGCGGTGGACGAGGCCCTCGAGGTGGGCGTGATGGACGGCGAGGGCGGCGTCGCGGACCCAGCGGATGCGTTCGGCGAGGGGGACGGGTCCGCGGGAGACCTTGTCGAGGAGGCTCTGGCCGCGGACGTACTCCATGGTGAAGAAGTAGGTGCCCTCGAGGCAGCCGACCTCGAACACGCGGACGAGGCCCGGGTGGTCGAGGTTGGCCGCGGCGCGGGCCTCCCTGAGGAAGCGCTCGATGAGGCTCTGGGAGGCGCCGAGGGAGCCGTGGAGGGTCTTGAGGGCGACGATGCGGCCGAGGTCGAGCTGGCGGGCCTTGTAGACGGTGCCCATGCCGCCGGAGCCGAGCTCCTCGAGGAGCTCGAAGCGTCCGAAGGCGCGGGGCTCGACGGAGGGCGACGACTGCTGGTCGGCGGGCAGGGACGGGACGGTGGGAGAGTCGCTGGATCCGCCGCCCGGGGGGTGGATGACGGGTCGGCCATCGGGGACCGTCGGCGTCTCGGGCACGGTCGGCGTTGCCTCCAGGTGGGTGACGGGATCCCCGTGGCGGAGCGGCGGCGGACGGGGGGACGGCGCGTGGGACCGGAGCGGGCCCGTTCGGGCCCCGACCAGGCCGGAGGATACCGCCCAGGTGGAGTGCGCGCAAGCGCCCCATGCGAGGCTTGATCGTGGATAGACCCCGCGACGAGGCCATCGTACGCGTGCCTTGTCGTCGGCCCCTCCCCCTTAGCGGGAATTGGCCCCCCTACGCGAACCGCGATCGCGGTAGGGGGCCGGGGTAACCTCGTCTTCAACCGCGGCCACTTCTCGTTCGGTTCCAGCGCGGCCGGTGGCCCTCCTCGACGAAGATCCTCGTCACCAAGGCCTTCGATCCCATCTGCCTTCCGCCGACAACGGGAATTGCCCGCGGGTGGGTACGTGACGCAGAGAAGGAGCGCCCAGTGCGCACATCCGTCAGCGACCGCGGTTTGGATCGGGTGGTCCCCGAACGCCCTGATCGCGGGCGCCATCGGCCGCAAGGGTCGGCGGACCACGGGGCACGCTGCGAGGGGGCTCGGCATGGGGGGAAATCCAGCAGTGCCCCGGGCGACCGTCGTCGATTCCAGCAGCGTCAGGGAGCGCCCGATCCGCGCGCGCTGTGACGGCAGCGGAACGGCCACGGTGTTCCGAGGTTGCGAAGACCGACGCAGGGCTCAGCGCGGGCCCGCCCTGGCACCCAAGGTGCGCATCAGGACGCGGGCTGGTGGAGTCGACGATGGCATCCGTTCCCCGCGACTACGTGAAAGACGAGCCGGTGCTCGTCACCACGCGGTGTGTGCTGCGCGTGAGGTTCATGGAGCATCCCGCCATGAAGACGGAGATCAAGCGGCTGATCACGAAGTGGGCTGAAAAGTGCCGGGTTGAAGTGCTCGCCTATACGATTGCCGGAAACCACATCCATCTCATCTTGAGCCAGGACCGAACGGGCCACGATCGACGAAAACGCGTCGGCATTTTTCCGTTCCTCAGAAACGTGCTTTCCAGCGTCTCGCGCTACGGGAACGCCCTGCATAGTTCTCAAGGGCGATTCATGGAGAGAACCTACTACGCTCGGAGAAGGCCGAGTCCTGAGCAGGCGCTCCAATCGCTCGGCTACGTTCTCGAGCACCCGGTGAAGCACGGGTTCGCCGGAGGCTTCGACGACGGGAACACGTCTGGGCGGCTCTACCGCCGTGGAGTGGCGGATGGCGTCGCGACGGCGGTGCTTGGCGTCTTCCTGCAACGCGATCCCCAGCTTCGGTGGGACGCGATCGTCGGGCTCTTCCGCGAGATGTATGCGGACCCGCGGTGGCGTGAGGATGGTGTCGAGGTCGCGCGCGAGGCGTTCCAGCGACACCCGGAGATCCTCGACAAGAGGGGCTGGTGCGCGCCGATCTCCGTCGGCCTGTGGGCCGGTGAAGAGGCCGCGAAGCGCGCCCGCGAAGCCGTGCTGTCCGCGCCCCAGGTCCGCGTGAAGTTCAGGGGCCGAAACGCGCCTGCGCCGGGGGACATCGTGACAATCGTGTTCGAGGAGGTGCCGTCGATCCACCCGTACCTCGCCTCGGCGCTCGACTCCTCGTAGTCGTCCCGCGGCAGCCGCGATCCCACCTCGCCAGGCCCCACGAAGACACTCTGCCTCGATCCCTTGTCCGGGGCCCTCCGGGGCCGGCTCGCGGCCCCTCCGTCCTCGATTCCCACCGTTTCCCCTTCACCCCACGCCGCGTCGCGGCCGCGCAGTCGCGTTGCCGCACTTCAGTCACTCGCGTGAACTCCGCAACCCCCGCGCCATCAACCACGATCAGGCCCTAAAGGCCTTCGATCAAGGCCTTCGATCCGCCGCGTCGCGGCCGCGCAGTCGCGTTGCCGCACTTCAGTCACTCGCGTGAACT
>CAZYRM010000056.1:1410-5526 GCA_964649705.1 uncultured Planctomycetia bacterium | reverse complement strand
CCGCAACCCCCGCGCCATCAACCACGATCAGGCCCTAAAGGCCTTCGATCCGATGGGCCCGATCCCGAGACCGCACCGGAGGGGAGCGGAGGCAAGGCGAAGACGCTCTACCTTTCTCCCGACGGTGTGCTCGCAACGATTCCGTGGGCCCTCCTTCCGGAGGGAGACGGGTTCCTCATCGAGCGCCTGCCGATCGTCAGCGTCAACGGAGGCGCTGCGATGGTGATGGCAGCCAGGTCGAAGCGCGGCGAGACAGGCGTTGGCCTGCTCGCGTTCGGCGACGTGGACTACTCGGGCCTCGATCGCGTGGTCCCCGCGCTGCCCGCGACGAGGGCGGAGGTCGAGCAGATCGCGATGCGCTTCCAGGCGCACGAGGCGAAATCCCCATGCCGTGTGCTGACGGGGAAGGAGGCGTCGAAGGCCGCCTTCGCTGCCGAGGCGGAGAAGGCGCGCTACGTCCACGTGGCCACGCACGGCTTCTTCGACCTCGAGCACCTGGCCGCCGCCCTGGGCGGGGCGACGCGTGGACTCAAGGGCGGGAAAATCTCCGCGCCTCTCGAATCCGTTTCTGCCCCCAAGAAAGGCATCGGCGAGTGGAACCCGCTGCTCCTATCTGGGATCGTGCTCGCACGTTCGGACCGGGGGGCTTCGTCTGCCGTCGCCGCCGCACAGTCGGACGGCTGGCTCACGGCCGAAGAGCTGCAGGGCCTGGACCTGTCGGGCGTCGATCTGGTCGTCCTCTCCGCTTGCGAAACGGGCTGCGGCGAGCTGGCGGCAGGCGAGGGAGTCCTGGGGCTCTCGCGAGCGCTCTCCGTCGCGGGAGCGAGGGGATTCATGCTGTCGCTCTGGAAGGTACCAGACGACGAAACGAGCAAGCTGATGGATAGGTTCTATCAAGGACTTTGGGAGAAGTCGGAGACGCCGGAGGAGGCCCTCCGCGCCACGCAAATCCGCATGCTCTTGGAGGGCCGTGAGCGGAAGGCCTTTCGCCCCTCGACGTGGGGGGCCTGGGTACTCCTGCGGTAGCCGAGGAGTCCCCTCGAATTCGCCCGGTTTCGCGGCCCCACCGGCCGTTCCTGCGCAGCCACCCGCCGAGGCGCGGCGCGCCCCCGCAGCGCGCACTTGCGTGACCCCGCGCAACCCGTGCGCGGCCATGGACGATCAAGCCTCATCCCCTGAGTCCCTTGGGCGCACAAGGCGTTCGATCCGATCCGACGGCGGCTCGACGAGCGGGTCGAGGGGCAGCCGCTGGATCCGCTACGTCAACGGGACCTACAGTGCGCTGAACGGTGAGACCTTCCCCGCCGTAGGGCAGCTCCGCCAGGCGATGCGAGTGCCGTTCGTGAACCGGAGATCAGCGCGGCTGCGCGAGCCATCGCTTCCACTCCCTCGCGGTCGCGAACGTCTGGTCCGTGAGCCGCTTCAGCGACTCAATCGTCGCCCCGCGCCGCTCGGCCTTCGCCGACGCGCCCTCTGCTGCCTCGAGGCCCTTGATCAGCGCTACGATTGAAGCGTCTCCGCCGAGCTCTCCGAGCGCCTCGGCGGCCGCAACCGCGACCGCCTCGGGGCTCCCCTTGAGGAGCACGAGGAGCGCGGCGGCCGCGGCGGGTGAACCCGTGCGGGCGAGTGCTCCGGCGGCCGCGATCGCGGGCGTCTCGGGTGTGGCCGGGACGGTCTTCAGGACGGCGACCCCGGCTTCGCCGAGCTCGGAAGCCGCCTCGATCGCCGCGAGGGCGAGCGGCTCGTGCGCCGACCTTACGTGTGTCTTTGCGAGCGACGCGATCTTGCCATGGTAGCGGCGCGACGCTCCCGCGAGGGCGCCGAAGCCATTCGCGGCCGAGTCCCAGTCCTTCGCCCTGATCGCCTTCTCGAGCGCCGCGAGCCGTTCCGCGGCGTCGGTGTCCTGCAGCGCCGGGAGGGCCGGCCCGAGGGTCCGCTCGATCCAGGCGAAGGCGCGCTTCGTGGCCTCGGGGTCCACCCGGTGCGCGAGCCCCTTCACCTCGTCGTACTTGACGTGCTGGAGGCCCGCCGCCTTGAGCTTCTCAACCGCCTCACGGCTCTGCGAGACCGGCACGGTGCGGTCGGCATCGCCGTGGATGACGTAGAACACCTGCTTCTTCGCGGCCGCCTCCCCGGGAATCGGCGCGACCAGCCCGCCCGAGTGTGGAATGACGGCGTGGATGAGGTTCGGATAGCGGAGGCCGATCCCGAACGAGAAGTAGGCCCCGCGCGAGAACCCGAACGCGACGGTGCGCGGAGGCCGGTGCTCACGGGCGACCTCGGAGACCAGGTCGGCGACCGGCTCGAGGTCCGCCTCCTCCCAGGCCGCGGCCTTCGGGGCATTCGGGGTGACGAGGATCGCGTCCTTGAGGTGCGACATGGCCTGGAGCCCGCGCATGAGCTCCTCGTTGTTCCCGCCCCAGCCGTGAAAGCCGACGACGAGGAGCGCGCCCTTGGTCCGATCGTAGCCGTCGGGGATGCGAATCGAGTACGTGATCCCCTTCGCGGACCGCTTCGTCTCGGAAGCGGCGGTGAGGGGGGTAGGGGAGAGTGCGGAAACGAGGGCGAGGGTGAGGCTGAGGGCCGTAGGGAGTCGCATGCTCGAGCTCCGATGAGATGGCCTGTTCTCCACTACATACGCAGAACGACCGCCAGCGTGAGGCGCCGAGGTCAGAGTCTGCGAGAAACAGGGCGCGTAGTTCCCTCGGAGCCACCCAGAAGCGGAAGAGGCCGCGCAGGACCATGACCGTGGTCGCCGCCGAGGCCGACTCGCACGGATAGGCCGCCAGGACGAAGCCGCTCGCCAGGTCCCGCGCTTCCGGGAGGATCATGGCGAGCAGCCTGAGAAGCTGGGGCCCCGATGCGGCCGCCAGCCGAGCTCGGATCCCACGGAGCGAGAGGGGGGCAAATCGGGCGCGCGGACCGGATTCCTTGGGTTTTCGGCGAACTTCCCTCTTACAGAATGTGGAGGGATATGGAGTCTCCCGCCAGGAGGAGGATGTCATGTCACAGGCCGCGCACATGAGGTTCGATCAGCTTCAAGCGACAAACCCCGTGTATCGAGAGGCTTGCAACCGAGCGCGGGCCGCCGCCGCTGTGCACTGCCACATCCTCCTCCGCGGTCAGGTCGGGACCGGGCGAAGGACCCTCGCCCAGGCCGTCCACGCCGAGAGCCCCCGACGCGAGGGCCCCTTCGTCGCAGCCTTCGTCACCAGCGAGGAGCGCTCCACTCCGCGATGGGTCGACGATCAACTCGCCCGGGCACGAGGCGGGACTCTCTACCTCTCCGACCCCGTCGAGCTCTCCGAAGAAGCCTATTGGCGGCTCGTGCATCGGTTCACCGACGACGTCGACGTCCGCCTGATCGCCTCCACGCGTCGCGAGGCGCTCGAGTTCAGCCATGACTCCTCGATCCTCTGGCAGGGTGTGCAGGACCTGGCCTCCGAGGTCGTCGTCGACCTCCCTCCGCTCCGCGCCCGCCCCGAGGACATCGTCCCCCTCTTCCTCCAGTTCGCCGCGGAGGCCGCCCCCGGGCGGGTCGAGGCGTGCACCGAGGCCGCCGAGAGGGCCCTCGTCGAGTACGCTTGGCCGGGGAACCTCCTCGAGCTGCGCCTCGTGGCTTCCCAGGCCGCCCGGGCCGCCGGCGGGGCCGTCGTCGCCGCGGGGGACCTCCCGCTGGATGGCGTGCCCCGACTCGGAGAGCCACCCATGCCGCTCCACGTCGACCGGGAGACCCAGGTTCTCCGCCGGCATGCGCTGGGAGTCCTCCGCCGATTCGGAGGCGACATGGAGCGCTCCGCACACGCCCTCGGCGTAACGCTGTCGTGCCTCTATGAGAAGATGAAGAGGTACCGGATCGCGCGCGGGGAGTACGGCGGAACGACTCCGATCGATCGCGCGCCGCACTGGGGGCGCGAGAAGGAGGCGTAGGGATCGGGCGGTTCGCCCTGGAACCGCAGAGGACCGCCAGAGGCCCTCGACGATCCGCCGGACAAACGCGACAGATCGCGGGAGAAACGCGACGAACCGCCGGAGAAACGCGACGATCCGCGGGAGAAACTCGACGATCCGCGGAAGGAACGCGATGAACCGCCGGAGGTTCTCGACGATCCGCGG
>CAZYRM010000056.1:0-1310 GCA_964649705.1 uncultured Planctomycetia bacterium | reverse complement strand
CGACGATCCGCGGAAGGAACGCGATGAACCGCCGGAGGTTCTCGACGATCCGCGGAAGGAATGCGATGAACCGCCGGAGGTTCTCGACGTTTCGCGGGACAAACGCGACAGACCGCGGAAGAAACTCGACGATTCGCCGAAGGTTCTCCACGGTCCGCCATTCTCCAGACGGATACGGCCCACCCCCCGATTCTCCAAGTGGATTCTCCGTTTGGAGAATCTCCCCATCCCTCCCGCTCCGGCCGAAATCCGCTCGAATCGCCCTCCCTGCGCCCAACTCGCGCGCCGATGCGCGGATCCGCTGATCCGCGCGAAAAACCCGCCCCTGGCAGCCGCGCCGCCCATCCCCTCCCCGTCGCGTTCGTTCGCGGCACGGTGAGAGCGGCGTCTCCCGCATGCGCGGGAGGCCGACTCGAGCCGTAGACGCCCAGTCGGAGGGACTTCCATGTTGAAGTCCTTGTTCGCGCTGCTCCAGATGGCCGAGGCCATGCTCGCGGCGCTGGTGGACGACGAGGTGAGGACCTACCTCGCCGAGTCGGGGTTCCCGCTGGATCAGCTCTCCCAGGGGAACTCGGTGGTGGAGAGGGCCAGGGCCACGTTCGACCGCAGCGGGGAGGCGAGGATCCGCTCCCGCGGGCTGTCGGAGGCCGTCGATCGGCTGTTCGGGAGCCTCTTCCGCGAGGTCTCGATCTTCCGCTTCGTCGCCCTACGCGCCTTCCGGAGGCGAACCGACCTCGTCGAGGCGTTCGCCCTCGGGCCGCGCGCGCCAAGCGCAGGGAAGGAGGCGCCCGCCGGGGGCGAGCCGTCGACGACGACGCCCGAGAAGCGGCGTCCGCGGGAGAGGAGCCGCGCCCTGGGGCTCTTCCTCGCGGAGTCGCTCGTCCTCGTGCGAGCCGTCCTCGAGAACGAGGAGGCCGTCGCCCTCCTGGCACCGTACGGGTACGCAAAGGAGCGGATCTCGTCGCTCCTGTCGCGCCTGGACGGCCTCGAGACGATGAACCTCGAGCAGGAGGGCGGGCAGCAGTCCTACCACGCGGCCACCGCGGCCGCGCGGGAGGAGGAGATCGAGTTCCGCCGGTGGTTCACGCCCTGGCGGCGCATGGTGCGGCACGCGCTCTCCGCGCGGCCGGACCTGAGGCAGCGGGTCGGCGCCGTGTAGCGAGCCGACACGGGGAGGGGCGGGCCCGTCCTGCCCCTCCCCCCGCCGTGACGGCGGCGCGGCAGTACAGGGGCACCGAGTCCCCCCAGGATATTCGATATGTGATATCTGCTATGAGATATCTGATATGGGCATCGGGGCCTCCATATCA
>CAZYRM010000055.1:21191-35932 GCA_964649705.1 uncultured Planctomycetia bacterium | reverse complement strand
TGGGGGACAGAGGGGTGAGTCTCAGGAGGCTGCGCAAAGCAGAGAGGGACGGCAGCTTGATCGGCCACCACAGGTCAAACGCGCCCTCTGTCCCCCATGCCTCGCCCCGCCGCTCCGCCGCCCTTCGGGCGGCGCCCTCTCCTCGGGCTTCCGTCTCACCCCATCCAATCGCATGACGATTCGTGTGGATTCGTGTCCATTCGTGGATCCTCGATCGAGTCTCCGCCACGCCTGGCGACACGATCGACCCATGCATCGACGGGGGCCGCACAGAAGTGAAGCACTCGGAGTCTCGCCATCCCCTCAAACACGGACCGACCCACACCGACTATCGGAACTTCACCGTCTCTGAAGAAGATCCGAAGGACCTCCGCGGACGTGTCCTAGTGAAGGAACGGGCCCCAGGGGCGGGCCTGGACGATGCCCGCCTCGACGGTCGAGACGCGATCGAGGAGGAGGCGGGCGTGGCGGTCGCCGAAGAGGTCAATCGCCAGAGAGACGAAGAGCCCGTGGTGCCGGGCCTCGCTGGCGAAGAGGTCCTCGTAGAAGCGCCCCAGCGACGTCCCGCGTAGCGCGTCGGCCAAGCGCTGGAACCGCTCGCACGAGCGGGCCTCGATCATCGCGGCGATCAGGAGCTGGTCGAGCAGGTCGCCCTTCCCCCGCCACTGGGCGGGGCGCTTCAGGAGCGTGACGTACGGGTTCCCGTGGTGCCGCATCGCGGGGTTGCCCCGCTCCTTCAGGAGCTGCTCGCAGAGCGCGGCGTGGGAGTCCTCCTCGCGAGCCAGGTCCTCGAGCGGCGAGACGAGGACCGGGTGCTCTGAGCCGTACTTGCGGATGAGCGCGCGCGCCCGCAACCCAGCCTTCCGCTCGCAGTACAGGTGGTCGAGCAGCAGTGCGCACGGATCCGAGAGGGCCGTCTGGGCCCACTCCGGGGGCGTAAGGTACTTGAGGTGCAGCACGGCGCCGCGTCCCGACCTACGAGAAGTAGGAGCAGCTCGAGAGGGCCTCTTCGCCCAGGTAGATGGCGCCCTTCCCCAGCTCCTCCTCGATCCTAAGGAGCTGGTTGTACTTCGCCAGGCGCTCCGACCGAGAGGCCGAACCGGTCTTCATCTGCCCCGTGTTCATCGCCACCGCGAGGTCCGCGATGAAGGTGTCTTCCGTCTCGCCGGACCGATGGGAGATCATGCACGTGTACGCGGAGTCCTTCGCCACCTCGATGACGTCGAGCGTCTCGCTCACGGACCCGATCTGATTCAGCTTGATCAGGACGGAGTTCGCGACGTGCTTGTCGATCCCCATCCCCAGCCTGTAGATGTTCGTGACGAACAGGTCGTCGCCGACGAGCTGGACCTTCTTGCCGAGGGCCTCGGTCAGAGCGGCCCAGCCATCCCAATCGTCCTGGTCCATCCCGTCCTCGATCGACGCGATCGGGTACTGGCCGGCCCACTTCTCGTACAGCCTGACCATCTCCTCCGAGGACAACACGCGCTTGTCGGACTTCTTGAAACTGTACTTCCCGTCCTGGAAGAACTCGCTCGCGGCCACGTCGAGGGCGAGGACGAAGTCCTCCTGCGTATCGTAGCCGGCCTTCTCGATCGCCTTGAGGATCGTCTCGATCGCCTCCTCGTTCGACTTGAGATTCGGCGCGAAGCCGCCCTCGTCGCCGACGCTCGTCGAGTGGCCGCCCTCCTTCAGGAGCTTCTTGAGAGTGTGGAAGACCTCCACGCCCATCCGCAGCCCCTCGGCGAACGACTCCGCGCCGACGGGGGCGATCATGAACTCCTGGACGTCGAGCGAGTTGTCCGCGTGCGCGCCGCCGTTGACGATGTTCATGAACGGCACCGGGAGGGTACGCGCGCCGACGCCTCCGAGATAGCGGTACAGCGGCTGGCCCAGGCAAAGGGCCGCGGCCCGGGCGGAGGCCATCGAGACCGCGAGGATGGCGTTCGCACCGAGGCGGCTCTTGTTCTCGGTGCCGTCGAGATCGCACATCTCCTTGTCGATCGACGACTGCTCGAAGACCGAGCGGCCGACCAGCTTCGGCGCGATCTCGTTCAGGATGTTGTCGACGGCCCTGCGGACGCCCTTGCCCCAGAAGCGCCCCTGGTCGCCGTCGCGCAGCTCGATCGCCTCGTGGTCGCCCGTGGAGGCGCCGCTCGGCACCGCGGCGCGGGCGAAGTGGCCGTCCTTGAGGTGGACCTCGGCCTCGACGGTGGGGTTTCCGCGCGAATCCAGGATCTCGCGCGCCTTGATGAGGCTGATCGTCGACATGCGCTCTCCTCCCACGTGAACGGCGCGCATTCTAGGGGAACCGCGCGCAGCGATGCAAGGTTACCCGCCGCCCTCCCGCCGTGCCGCCGACGAGCGCGCCTGGGCGGACGGAGCTTCAGACGATTCGACGTCGACCGGACCGACAACTGCCATCCTCGCCGACTACTTCTCGACGTTCTCGGGCAGGATCCGGTTCTTCCAGGTCGTGTGCCCCTGGGGCGCGCCCCACGTCCCGTCGCTAGTCCGATCCTGTCCCACGTAAACGCCGTGGACGAAGGCCGAGTCGCCCTCCTGGACGGCGACCTCCGCCCGCAGGGACCGCGTCACGCGGTGGCGCAGGGCCGACTGCGTCGAGTCGGTCCACTCGATGACGCTCTCCTCCTTCCACTCCTTGGAGGGCAGGGTCGTTCTGAGCACCTTCGCGCTCGGGAACGCCTTCGCGACGACTCCCGCCGCGAACTCGCGCAAGGTCTGTGCATCGTCGCCTGCGTACTGATCCGCGTCCATGCGCTTGCTCGAGAGATTCTTCTCGGCGCGCGCCGCGTCTTCCTTCCATAGCGCCTCCATGCGCGTCTTCAGCGCGGCGATCCGCGGGTCCTCGGGCGCCGCCTCAACCGCCTTGCCGACGACCTCCTCGATCAACGAGCGCTGGTCGGGGGTCATCTCGGGCGGGAGCTTCGTCGGATCGTCCTTGGCCCACCGTTCGCTCCAGCGGAGCCAGTTGTCCTCCTCGAGCGCGAGGCGACTCTCAGCCTCGGAGATGATGGAGTCGGCCCTCTGCTTTGCCCTCTCGGGGTACCCGGCGATGACGCGCTCGACCTTGGAGGCCACTTCCTCGAGTTCGCCGGTCTTTCCGTCGGGGAACTCGGTCGCGCGATATTCGTCCATGAGCTTCCGCGCGCCTTCGAAGACGACGAGCGGGGCATCGTCGGCGATCAGGTTCAACGGGTTGGCCAGATCGACGAAGGGCTCGAATTTCGCGACCCATTCGGCCGCCTGTCCGGTGCGGCGCGCTTCGGCATCGGCGGCGGTCCCGGCCTCCCCCGATCGCTTCTCGTCATACGCGGTCGCGAGGGCCATGCAGCGGTCCCGCACGGCCGCGATGTCCGGGTGCTGCATGTCGACCTCGCTTCCGTAGTTCTGCTCGATCTCGTCGAGGACGTTGCGGACCTTCTCGAAGAGCGATTCGCAGCTCCGGCTGCCTTCGGCGATCCCATTCTCCGCGCGGTCCAGCAGGGCGGTCGCGTCGTTGAGCCGCTTGGTGACCTGGGAGGGGAGCTTCGGGCCGGCGGCCGGCGGCTTGACCTCTCCGGGCTCCGTCGCGCCCGCGAGGGTGTCCTCCAGCCGCTTCCGCGCCGTCTGGATCCGCGTCTGCGCGGCCACGATGTCGGGGTGGTCCGCCTGGAACTTGCCCTCGTACAACTTGAAGATGTCGTCCATTCCCTTCTGCGCGGCGTCCAGGGGGCGCTGCGCGGCCTTCGCGTCCTTCTGGTCGAGGGCCTTTTCCGCCCGGGCGAGCTGGGTGCCCACGTCCTTCAGGCGGTTGACGATCCCTCCCGGGAGCTTGTCCTGCGCGAGGGCCGGGGACACGACGAGGACCAGGAACACCGCGGCGACGCGAAGTGAGTGCATCGACGACTCTCCTGACGTGCACGTTGGCAGGGGGGCACAGGATAGGAGACGGCGACGTGCCCTGTCAAATGGGAATGGGGGACGAAGGCCCTGAAGGCTGCGATCCCGCGCCGCAATCGAGTTCGCCCCGCCCCTCGCGATACCAGGCCCTACGCGAGCGACTCCATGAGAAGGACGAACGCCGCGGGCCCCACCGCCTGCTCGCGGTCGCAGAGCGCCTTCTCCGGCTCGGGGTGGACCTCGACGATTACCCCGTCCGCCCCGACCGCCTTTGCGGCGCGGGCCAGCGGAGGCACCCACGCCGCCTTCCCCGCCGCGTGGGACGGGTCCACGATCACCGGCAGGTGCGTCCGCTCCTTCAGCACCACCACCGCCGAGAGGTCGAGGGTGTTCCTCGTGGCCGTCTCGAACGTGCGGATCCCGCGCTCGCAGAGGATCACCTGCTGGTTCCCCTGGGCAAGCACGTATTCCGCGGCGAGGAGGAGCTCCTCGATCGTCGCCATCATCCCGCGCTTGAGCAGCACCGGCCGCCCGCAGCGCCCCAGCTCGCGGAGGAGCGGGAAGTTCTGCATGTTGCGTGCGCCGACCTGAAGGAGGTCGACGACGCGCGCCATCGCCTCGACGTCCGCCGGGTCCATCACCTCGCTGACCACGGGCAGCCCGTGCGCGCGGCCCGCCTCGACGAGGAGGTCCACGCCCTCCTCTCCGAGCCCCTGGAAGGCGTACGGGCTCGTGCGAGGCTTGTACGCCCCGCCGCGGAGGATGCGCGCGCCGCCGGCCTTGACCATCGCCGCGGAGGCGGCCATCTGCTCGCGCGACTCGACCGCGCAGGGTCCGGCCATCACGACGAAGCGCCCCTCGCCCACCTCCACGTCGCCGACACGGACGAGGGTCGGCGACGACCGCCGCGCGCGGCTGAAGAGCGGCGCCTTGGGGTCCAGCGCGGCCTTCGCCGCGGCGGGGACGGGCAGCGCGACCACGGGCGCCGCGACCGGCGGAGCGGCCTTCGCCCCCGCGCGCGGATAGCAGCCGAGCACGCGCAGCTCGCGGGACCTCGCGCGGACGCCATCGAGGGCGCGAGCGAGGCGCTCCTCGGCGACGTTCCCCTCCACGTCGATGTAGAACTGGTATTCGAAGGGCTGACCGTGCCTGGGTCGCGACTCGAGCTTCGTCATGTTCACGCCCTCGGCCGCCAGCGCCGTGAGGCACGCCACGAGGGCCCCCTCGCGGTGGTCGGTGACGAGGAGGAGCGAGGCCTTCGACGGCACGCGCGGGTCGACGGCGACCGGGGCCCTCCCAACAAGCCAGAACCGAGTCCAGTTCTCGCGGTCGTTGGCGATCGCCTCGCGGAGGATTCTCAGCCCGAACAGCTCGCCCGCCTCGCGGCTTGCGATGGCCGCTTGCGTGGGGTCCTGGTCGTCGCGGACCTTCCGAGCCGCCTCGGCCGTGTCGATGTACGACTCGGCGACGCACCCGCGGAGGGTCGCGAGGAACTCCGTGCACTGCTGAAGGGCCACGGGGTGCGAGAGGACCTTCCGCAGATGGGCCACGGGGACGTCGTCGACGCCGAGGAGGCAGTGCTCGACGCGGAGGACCTCCTCGCCGATGACGTGAAGGCGGCTGTGCGCCACGCGGTCGTAGGTCTCGTGGATGGAGCCGGCGATCGTGTTCTCGACGGGAAGGAGGGCGAAGTCGACTTCTTCCTCCTCGACGGCGCGAACGGCCTCGCGGAAGCTCGGGCAGCCGACGGGCTCGACCCCGTCGGGGAAGTGGCGCCTGGAGGCGAGCCAGGAGTAGGCACCCTCGGTCCCCTGGAAGGCGACGCGCGGGGCGTGCGGGAGGGAGGGGTTCGTGCGGAGGTGGAGCCGCCGCGCCTGGAGATCGCGCGAGCAGGCGATCACCTCGCGGAGGACGCGCTCGGCGTAGTGGGGAGTCAACCCTCCGCCGGCGGCCTTCTGGGTCGCGGCGGCGAGGAGGTCGGCCTCGCGGCGCGCGTCGAAGAGCGGCAGGCCCTGGGTCTCCTTGATGCGGAGGACCTCCTCGACCGCGGACATGCGCTCGGCGAGGGCCGAGAGCAGGGCGTGGTCGGCCTGGTCGATCCGCGCGCGGAGCGCTTCGATCGTCGACATCGTGATCCCCCTAAGCGAACGAGGCCCACCCTGCGCGGGGTGGGCCTCGGAGGTCTGTCGTCTGGACGGCCTAGACGGACCCTCCTCGCGCCCCCCGCGCCGCGGGGGAAAACGCGAAGCCGAAGAATCGACGGGTCCGTGTCATCGGGATGGGTTTATAGCCTCGCGGCGCGCCGCTGTCAAGCAGCCCCACGTCACTTCCCCCCCCCGCCGAGGACCGCCTCGATCGCCGCGTCGCGCTCGTCCTCGGAGAGCTTCCCGTCGCCGTCCTTGTCGAAGCGCTGGACGATCTCCTGGAACCGCTTCCCCCACTCCTTCGACTGCTCGTCCGAGGAGCCGAACGAACCCGCGAGCTGGCCGAGCTGCTGCTTCACCAGGGTCTGCCTGAGCTTCTTGAACTCCTTCGGGTCGTCCGCGTAGATCATGAGAAAGCAGATGCACATCTCGTCCGTGGTCTTCTCCCCCCACCGGACCGTCTTCGGAGGCTTGTTCGGATTCTGCGGGTTCCCTTCGCTGTTGTCAAAGTACGCCTCCAGCTCCAGCCGCGTCCCCTTCGGCAGCGCGACCGCCTCCTTGTAGATGTACTGGTCCTGCCAGTTGAAGTCCCAGTCGGGGATCCAGACCAGCGGGACCTCCTTGCCGTCGGGAAGCACCGCCCAGGCCTTCATCGACGTCCCGAGGAGGTGCATGTGCGGGACCACGCCGATCGCGTGCAGGTCCACGGGGACCGTGAAGGTGGAGGTCACCTTGTAGCGCTCCTCGCCCGCGGGGATCTTGAACTTCCTCTTGGAGAGCGGGATCGAGCCGACCCAGTTCGTGACCGGCTTCTCGGAGAAGTAGATCCCGATCGTCGAGCGGTCGGTCTCAGGCTTCCCGTCCGGGTGGTAGTGGATCTGCATGACGAGGTCGGAGCCCTTGAGGACGAGGCGCCCCAGGCCGTCGGGGAGCCAGCGCGGAGTCGCGCCGGGTGCCCAGCCTCCAAGGCCTCCCGTGGGCGGGAAGCCAGGCCCGCCGAAGCTCGTGTAGCCGGGCCCGTCGTCCTCCTCGTCCTTCATGCGCCCCAGGCCCGTGCTGTCGAGGAAGAAGAGGGCGTGGTGGACGACGCGACGGTTGCCCGGGCGGAACTCCACGGCGCCGACGTTCCGATCCTCGTCGAGCCCCAGAGGGAGGACGAAGCAGCGGTAGATGTCCGGGCCGTCGGCCGGGATGTCGTACGCCTCCGGCATCTCGAGGACGAGGTCGGGCTTCCCAAGCGCCCAGTCGTCGGCGAACACGGGCGCGGCGGGCAGGTCGGCGGGGTCCCCCTCAGGGGCGCCTCCCTCGACCCAGCGGCCGATGAGGTCGATTTCGGCGTCGGTCAGCCGTCGGCAGTCCTCGAATTCGCCGTAGCCCTGCTCGGGCTTCCAGGGCGGCATGCGGCGGAGGGAGACCACCTCGTCGATGTGCTCGGCGCGCTTCTTCGCGTCCTTGTAGTCGAGGAGCGGAAACGGGGCGACTTGGCCGGGGCGATGGCACCCGGCGCAGTTCTTCCAGACGACCGGAGCGACGTCCCTCGACCAGGTCGGAACGTCCGCGGCGGAGGCGACCGCGACGAGGAGGAGGATCACATGGTGGCGCATGGGACCTCATGAAGAGCGGGAATCCGGTTTCGCCGGGGGGTTCCCCCACGGGGAGCCCCTCCATGGAGAATCAGTTCCTACCGAGAGTCGGCCGGTACCTCCGGCAGCGGGCAGCCAAAAACGGGCGTTTCACGGGCAGCGGGCGCCTTGCCGGCGAGCACGGCGTCGAGGGCGTCCCTGAGTTCGCGCGTGGTCGGCTCGTCGCGACGCTTGCCGTCCTCGGAAAAGCGATCGTCGATGCGGCCCCGGTAGAGGATCCCGCCACCGGGCGAGGCGACGACGACCGTGAGCACTCGTGTCACGCCCGCCTGCCTCGCGAGCGCCTGCCTCGCGTCCAGGAGGGCCTCCGCGGAGAGGCGGTACTCCGCGACGTGCGCAGCGACGCGCTCGACCGAAGCGTCGGGTTCGCTGTAGATCAAGCGGAAGGCGATCCCTCGTTCGGAGTACTCGTCGTGGAGGCGCTCCATCTCGGGTGCGTAGAAGTTCGAGACCGGGCACTCGACGCCGACGAAAAACAGCACGACCGCCTTGCGGCCCGCCCATTCGTCGATCCGGTGCACGACGCCCTTCGCGTCGGGTAGGTCCAGCGACGTGATGGCCTCCTCGGCCGCCCCGCGGGACCAGAGGAGTGCGAGGATCAGGAATGGGAGCGTTCTCATCCTCATCATCCCGGCAGAAACCCCCGTGACTGCCTGGGAGTTTCGCCCAATCTCCTTGACCAGATTGGACCTCGTGATATCCTTCCGCGCCATGAAATACGCAGTTGCACTCCTGTTGTTGGTCGTCGTCTCCTGCCGCAGCCGGACCGGCGTCCCGGACACCTCCTGGGCCGGTCCTCTCCCCGTGGACGCCAAGGAGCGGCACTTCAAATCCGTCCATCAGCTCACGACGGGGGGGATCTTCGCCGAGGCGTACTGGTCGCCGGACGGGAAGAGTCTCATCCTGCAGCGGGCGGACCTCCCGCAGGAGGGCGCGCCGGCGCCAGGGAACGACCAGATCTACACAATGGACCTCGCCACCGGCGGGATGACTCGCCTCTCGAACGGCGAGGGGAAGTGCACCTGAGCCTACCTGCTACCAGACGGTCGTCTGGTCTACAGCTCGACGCGCCTCGCGGGGAAGGCGCCGCCTCCCCCTCCGGACCGGTCCAAGCGGTACGTGTGGCCGCTCTACCAGACGTTCGAGGTCTTCCTGGCGGATCCGCGGGCGGGGACCGAGGTGCAGATCACGCAGAGCGACGGGTACGACGCGGAGACGACCGTCTCGCCGGACGGGAAGCGCCTGGTCTTCTCCTCGCACCGCGACGGCGACGTCGGGATCTACACGATGAACCCCGACGGGACGGACCTCCGGAAGGTGACCTCTCGGCGCGGCTACTCGGGCGGGCCGTTCTTCACGAGCGACGGCCAGTGGATCGTCTACCGCGCGTTCTATCCGCGGAACGAGGCGGAGCAGGAGGAGTATGACCGGCTCTTGCGGGAGCGGACGCTGCACCCCGTAAACCTGGAGCTCTACCGGATCCGTCCCGACGGGACAGGAGAGGAGCAGCTCACGAAGAACGGGAAGGTGAACTTCGCGCCGTACCCGCTCAGCGACGGGAGGCGGATCATCTTCACGTCGGACCTGGAGTCGACGGGCCATGGCGAGTACGCGCTCTACATGCTCGACATGGAGACGAAGGCCGTCGAGCGCCTGACGTACCCCCCGGCCGCCGGGCAGGCCTCGGGGTTCGACGGGTTTCCGGTATTCTCGCCGGACGGGAAGCGTCTCGTCTGGATCTCGAACCGCAACCGGAAGATCCCGTACGAGCTGAACATCTTTCTCGCCGAGTGGCAGGACTAGACAAGCAGCTCCACGCCGTGCCGCAGAGCGACCGCCTTGATCCTCGGGATGTCGGGGGGAAGCTGCTTCGAGGCCTCCGCGAGGTCGTCGAAGAAGGCGTCCGCGTCGCCGGGCGAGAGGACGACGATCATCCTGCCCTCCGTCGTCCCGACGTTCTTGAACCAGTGAGGCACCCCGCGCGGCCCGAGAAGGAAGCTCCCGGGGCCGGCGAGTGCGGCCTTCCCGCCGAGGGTGAACTCGAAGTTCCCCTCGAGGACGTAGAACGCCTCGTCGTGGCGGCTGTGCACGTGAGGAGGCGGTCCGGCCTGCGAGGCGGTCACCGTCTCGATCACCGCGTAGGCCCCGCCCGTGTCGGCGGCGCGAGCCTTGAAGGTGATCCTGTCGCCGCCGATCACCGTGACCGTCCTCCCCTCCCCCGGTGCGACGTGTATCGGGTCCATATCGCGCCCTCCAACGACCGACTCCTCCATACCAAATCGGCGGCGCGCGTGATAGAGTGCCTCGCATGAGCGCTCCAACGCCCCCCACCCCCCTCAAGGAGAGGCGTCCCGAGCCCCTCGACGCGCCCCCGACCATCGGCGAGACCCTGCTTGCCGTCCTCACGTGCCCGCGATGCGGCCACGTCCTCCCGGACAACGCGATCGGCAAGTGCCCGACGTGCGCCGCCGAGGTCTCCGCGAACGACACCGTCCCGGCGATGGCCGCGACGCCGCTACCGGTTCCGGACCCGCGCGACGACCAGGGAACGCCGTTCGGCCCGTACCGACTCCTCGGAGAGCTGGGCAGCGGGGGCATGGGGCGCGTCTGGAAGGCGTGGGACACGCGGCTCAAGCGCGTGGTTGCCCTCAAGCAGATCCTCTCGCAAGGCGCCGCGGACGCCGTCCAGGTCGAGCGCTTCATGCGCGAGGCCCGCCTCGCGGCGAAGCTCCGCCACCCGCACATCGTGGCCGTCCACGACGTGGGTGTCGTCGACGGGCTGCACTACTTCGTCGGCGACTTCGTCGAGGGCGCCACGCTAGGCGACCGGCTCCGGGAGGGCGTCACGCCGCGCCAGGCCGCGACCTGGGTGAAGGCCGTCGCCGAGGCGCTCGCCTACGCGCACGGCCAGGGAGTCATCCACCGCGACGTGAAGCCCGGAAACGTCCTGATCGACGCCGGCGGCGTCCCGTTCGTGGCCGACTTCGGCCTCGCGAAGGACGTCGACGTCGCGGGCTCGGCTACCCGCGGCGCCCCGCTGACGTTGTCCGGGTACATCGTGGGCACGCCGCAGTACATGTCCCCCGAGCAGGCGAGCGGGCGGCCGGAGGCGATCGGCGCGGCCTCGGACCAGTTCTCGCTCGGCGCCGTGCTCTACGAGCTCCTCGCGGGCCGCCCGCCGTTCACCGGCGACACGCTGCGGGACGTTCTGAACGCCGTCGCGGAGCTCGATCCGGCTCCCCCCAGCCGGGTCTCCCCGAAGGTGCCTCGCGACCTCGACACGATCTGCGTTCGTGCGCTCGAGAAGGACCCCGCGCGGCGCTATCCGTCGCTCGCCGAGATGGCCTCGGACCTCGGCCGCTTCCTGGAGGGGGAGGCGATCCACGCGCGACCCGCGACGATGATGGAGTCCATCGTCCGCAAGGCCGTGAAGCACCGCCGCGTGGTCGTCCCCGTCGGGATCGCGGCGGCGGTCGCGTTCGGCTTCCTCGGCATGTGGCTCCGCACCGCGCTCGCCGACCGTCGCGAGGTGGAAACGAAGCTCGAGCTGGGCAAGCGGTTCCTCGAGCGAGGGCTCTTCCAGGACGCGAAGGACGCCTTCGCGGCGGCGCGCGGCATCGACGAAGGCAACTCCGAGGCCCGGTCGGGGTACGAGGAGGCGAACCGCCGCCAGCGGGGACGTGATGAGGCCGCCGAGGCGGAGCGGCGCCGGGCGGTGGCGGAGAAGGAGGCCGCGGAGGAGAGCCTGCGGAAGGGCGGACTCGTCCAGGACGTCCTGGCCCGCTGGCTGCCGCTGTCCGCGACCGTGGAGGGGATGGAGACCGCCTTCTACGTCGGCCCGCCGCTCTGGGACCGAATCCGCCCGAGCAACGCGGAGGCCTGGGCCTGCGTCCAGGCCTTCCTCGACGCCACGCCCGGCGACCCGACGTCGCAGGCGACGGCGCTCGCCTTCGCTGGCTGGGCGCGCCGGCTGGCGGGGTACGAGGAGGAGGGCCTCGGCATGATGACGAGGGCCCAGGCGCTCGATGCCGAGGTCCCCTACGGATACGTCATGGAGGCCCTCTCGCGGCTATCGTACTGGCTCGCTCAGGCGCCGCTCCCTGGGATCTACCTGGACGACAAGGGCCTCCGCACGGCGGTCGTCGAGGACGCGCGGCCCGGCATGAGGCACGTCCTCTACCTGATCGACGAGCTGCTCGATCGGGCGGCCGCGAGCAAGGTGTGGGGACAGGGGATGGCCCAGGAGTTCCGCACGGCGCTGGAGGCCGTCCGAGCCTTGCAGGCCGGGCGATTCGACGAGGCGGAGACGGGCCTCTCGCGGATCCTGGAGGTCCCGGCGCTGCGCGTGATTCGGACGGACCTGTTGCACATGCGGAGCTATGCGCGCAGCTATCTCGGAAAGACCGAGGAGGGGATCGAGGACCTCCGCTCCGTCCTGGGCGTGCGGCGACACGACAACAAGATGAACGGATCGCTTGGGGTGCTGCTGGTACAGTTCGCCTTCCGCCAGCCCGCGAAGGGCGAGCAGTATCGAAAGACGCTCGAGGAGGCGCTCCAGGCCTTCGACGAATCCGTGCGGCTCGCGCCGGGGAACGCGGAGGGCTACAACGGGCGGGGCGGTGTGCGGCACAAGCTTGGAGACGCCGATGGGGCCCTGGCGGACTTCCAGGAGGCCGTCCGGCTGGCGCCCGACGAGCCTTCGCGGTACTTGAACCTCGCCTCGCAGTACCTGGACATGGGGCGGTTGAAGGAGGCGATGGAGACCTCTTCGCGGGCCATCGATCTCGACCCCACGAACCCGTTCTCCTACGAGTGTCGCGGACGCGCACGGTCGTCGTTGGGGGACCCGAAGGGGGCCGAGGAGGACTACGGACGCGCGATCGAGCTCGATGCGTCGGCGGTCGGCCCGCGCCTGGCGCGGGCGCATCTGCGCGTCAAGCGAGGGGACCTGAAGGGGGCGCTGGCGGACTTCGACGAGGCCCTCGAGCTCGAACCGGCGAACCCGGCGACCCTCTCGAATCGAGGCGCGATGAGGATGAACACGGGGGACCTGCCGGGCGCGGTCGCCGACTTCGACGAGGCCCTCAAGCTCCAGCCCGACCACGCGGGAACGCTGTACATGCGCGCCCAGGTGAAGGGGGCGCTCGGGGACGTGCCGGGCATGCGCTCCGACCTGGAGCGCGCCCTCGACAAGGCGCCCGACGGCTGGCCACAGCGCTCCGCCGCCGAGGAACTCCTGCGACAGGTCCCGCGGTAGGGCTCGGGCATCGCGTCCCGCTTCGAGGGGAGTGCGGACCGACTGGCGATCGCCCGAGCCCCTGCCCTCATTTCGCCGCGGCGGCCGGTGACACGGGCGCGACCAGGTCCCCCAGCACCGCGCCAGCTCGCTCGGAACGGGATGCCGGCACCTCGACGCGGATCCCGCCGACGGCCCAGGACAAGAACCAGTTGGCGTGCACGAGGTTGAGATCGCAAAGGCGCGAGGGGACGCCCTCGGCGGTGAGGCGGAGCTGGGCGACCTGGGCGTCGATCGCCGTATTGTGGCGCGAGACCTCGCGCCATGCCTCTTCGGGATCGACAGTGGGGGGAGCGGACGACGAGGGGGTCAGCGGCACGAGTGCGGCCTCGCAGGACCAGCAGACCACGAAGCCGGGCTCCACGTCGAGGCCGCAGGCCGGGCAGGTCGCGGGGACGGGCGCCGACATGGCCGCCGGCGGCGACGGCACCGAGGGGGGAGCCACTCCCCAGGACCGCCAGCGTCCCCTCGCATCCACCAGGAACGCGGCGAGGAGGAGCACCCACGCGCCGGAGACGGGCGGCCCGACCCTCCTCGTCTCCGCGCCCAGAAACCCCCACAGGAGCGGAAGGACGCAGACCAGCCCGAGGAGAACGCCGGCGGGCAGACTCATGCGCAGCATGACGCGCTTCAGGTGGTCCGCGGTCGGAGAGCCCGGGCGGACGCCGGGGAGGTAGAGGCCCGCCGCCAGGAGGTCGTCGGAGGCGCGCGTCGCCGTCGTCGAGGCCCACACGGTCAGCCAAGCCACGGGAACCGTCACCGCCGCGGCCACGAGCGTCTGGGTCTCCGAGACTCCCGGGCTCCACTGCATCGCCCACCGGGACAAGCCACCGGACTGCATCGCCGTCGCCGCGGCCAGAACGGCCCAACCGGTCAGTATGAGCGGTGCGCCGCCAGTCGAACCCAGGCCGATTGCCAGCCCCAAGTCGGTGTGGCCACCCCGTCGTCCGTTGCGCACGCGAAGCAGCCGCGTCGCCCGGAGGAAAAGGAATGCCGCGAGGAATGCGGCGACGTACGAGAGGCAAGCGATGGCGGTCTTTTCATATCCGACGACGGGGCCCTCACTCCAGGCCCAGGCGAGGGTGCGTCGGAGGTCTGAGATGGCGCCGATCGAGAGGATTGCGAGGAAGCCGTTGCAGACGCCGAGTCGGGTGATCCGCGTCGCGATCCAGACGAGCAGAAACGTGCCGGCGGTCATCGAAAGGTTGGCGACGACGCGGAAGGACGGTCCGGGGCTCGTAACGACCGCCCCGTGCATGGTACCGACGCGTTCCATCCACCGTGCGAGGAAGCATGCCTGGAGAAGGCAAAATACGAGCGTCAGGCTCATGACCCAGAAGTGGCTGCCCGCCTGCGGGAGGGCGTGCTGGCGCCGACCGCTCATGTGCGCCCGCGCGAAGCCGAAGAGCTGGAGCCAGACGGCCGCCGCGCAGTAGGGCATCAGGCCCAGGGTCCCGATGGAGAAACTCACAACGGGTAGGCTGACGCCCAGGAGACTCGGACCGCGGGCGCTCCGATCCATGATCTCCAGGAGGTGAGCGCAGTGTCTGCGGTTCAGTCCTGGAATCAGGACGTAAGAAGTTGCCTGGGCAACGAGGATGAGCCCCAGCGTGCCGAGGACCGCCGGCACCAGGGCGACCTCGCGGCGCTTTCCCTGACGACCAGCGTCCTGCGGAACGGACACCCATCACCCCCCGCGGGGGGGGGGGGGGGGGGGGGGGGCGCCCCCCCCCCGCGCGGCGGGCGCGCCGGGCG
>CAZYRM010000055.1:0-21181 GCA_964649705.1 uncultured Planctomycetia bacterium | reverse complement strand
AGGCACCTCTACACAGATTCCCCCAACGGCCCAGGAGACAAAGGGGTGCTACCCGATGTCGCCCTGGAGCCACTTGGCGTGATCGTTGTTCGGGTCGATCTCCAGCGCGCGGCGGACCGCGGCGCGCGCGGCGTCGATGTTGCCCGCGAGGCGGTGCGCCTTCGACAGGTAGCAGTTCGCCCAGGCGTCGTTCGGGTCGATCTCGACCGACCGCGTGGCCGCCTCCATCGCCTCGCGCGACATCTTCTTCCGGAGGTAGACCTCGCAGCGACGCTCCCAGGCCAGGAGGGTGTTCGGGGCGAGCTCGAGCCAGCGGTTCAACACCTCAAGCGCCGGGTCCACCAGCTCGAGCTTCCAGAGGTAGACCTCCGACAGCTTTTCGAGCTGGTAGGTCACCTTCGGATTGACCCTCATCGTCTCGCGGTAGAAGGGAACCGCCATCCCCCACTGCTCCAGGTTGTAGTAGTAGTCCCCCATCAACTGCAGCGCCCAGGCGTAGCCGGGCGAGAGGTTCAGGGCGACCTTCAACTCCTCCTCGCACTCCTTCCACGCCTTTGCCTTGAGGTGGTAGCGCCCGAGGAGCGCGTGGTTGAGCGGGGCCTTGCTCCCCGCCCGGATGGCCGCCCGCGCGCACTCGCAGGCCTTGTCCCCGTTCCCGGCGTCGTCGTAGGCGTCCGCCAGCTCCGTCATGTACCAGGGGTTGTTGGGCACGAGCTGCGCCGCCTTGTCGAGATCGAGGATCGCCAGCTCGGTGTTCTTCTGCAGCTTGTGCACTTTTCCCCGCCCGCCGAGCGCCTCGCCGTTGCGCGGCTCCTCGTTGAGGACGCCCTGGAACAGGTCCATCGCCTCCGCGTGCTTCCCCTGGTCGATCAAGGCCCAGCCGCGGTCGAGCCGCTCACGAACCGACTCCGTGCTCGGCGCCGGACTGGACATGCCAAAGAAGTTCCCCATCGTGCGGTCTCCAGCGCACCCTCTCGGGCGCGACTCCAGCTCGCTGCCTATGACTCCGACGGTTCCTCCCCGCGGATGATCACGAACATGAACGTGTTGATGTGCGACGGCCCCAGGCTGATCAGGTCCCCGTGCTCCAGCAGATGCGACGCCTCCTCCGACCCCTCGTCCCCGCCCAGGCGCCTGCCGTTGACGTACGTCCCCAGCCGGCTCTCCAGGTCGATCAGCCTGAACTGCGCCCCCCCATCCCCCTCCTCGCGCGCCACCTTCGCGTGGACGCGGGAGACCTCCCTCGGCGTCAGCGTGATCCAGTCGTTCACCGGGATGTCGATCACCTTCCCCGCGCTCTCCTCCAGCGGCGAGGCCATCCTCCCGATCACCGTCTCCTCCATCGACAGCCTGTAGATCCCCGCCGTGTACGGGCCCGTCCCCACGAGGTACGGCTGGTGCGAGAGCCGCGTCAGCACCGAGTAAATCCGTCCGAGACGCTCCGTGCTCCCCTCCTGCGCGAGGAGTCTCACGTCGTTCAGGTGCGACGCGACGAGCGTCTGCTCCAGCGCCGCAGCCGTCTGCTTGAGGTCCATCAGGCGTTCCCTCTTTTGCGTGAGATGGGGGCCGGAGCCGCGTACAATTGTGCCCCACGATGGCAGGCGCACGCGAAAAGTTCAAGCTGATCAAGGTCCTCGGGACCGGCGGATTCGGCACGACCTACCTCTGCGAGGTCGTCGACGCCCGGCTGAAGGAGCGTTGGGGGACCCCGGTGGTCCTCAAAATCCCCAAGAGCCGCGAGGCCGGCCTCTGCCTCATCGAGGGCGATTTCGCCAAGAACGAGATGCTCCGGGTCCTCGCCCCGAACGCCGTCCACTTCGTCAAGACGCTCGGGATCGAGATCTACGACGACACCTACGTCATGTGCATGGAGTTCTGCTCCGGAGGCAGCCTCCGGGGCCGACTCGGCGACCTCGGACGCTCCCGCGCCCTCCCCTACGCCGAGGCCCTCCCCCTCATGCGGCAGATCGCCGCCGGCGTCGGAGTCCTCCACGAGGCCTGCATCTTCCACCGCGACCTCTCGCCCGACAACATCCTCTTCGACGGCAAGGGGGTCCCCAAGATCGCCGACTTCGGCATCGCCAAGCTCATGGACTCCGCCGAGCCCGCCCAGTCGGTCGCCGGCAAGATCCTCTACATGCCGCCGGAGGAGCTCCGAGGGCACGGCGGGTCGTTCTACAGCGACGTGTTCTCCCTCGGCGTCGTCTTCTACGAGATGACCGCGGGCAGCCACCCGTTCCTCGGGAAGAACTACCAGGAGGTGTTCGACCTCATCTGCTGCCGCGAGCCCAAGGCGCCGCACGAGGTCAATCCCGAGGTCGACCGGGCCGTCTCGCGCGTCATCTTCAAGATGCTCGCGAAGGACCCGAAGGAGCGTTTCCCGAACGGCGGCGCCGTCTCCGAGGAGCTGCGCAAGCTCTCGGAGGCCTCCATCGAACAGACGATGAAGCTCGGCAAGCCCGCGAAGAAGAAGTCGGACATCCTGCAGGGCTTCCGCGGCATGGGGGAGGCCCCGAAGCCCAAGCCGACCGAGACGCCGAAGTCGTCGCCCGTCGCCGGCGAGGAGGCCTCCGAGCCCATCCCGCAGGCCCCGAGCGTCCCCTCGACGCCGGAGGGGATCGAGCGCTCCTTCAAGCACGCCGTGACGAACGACCCGTCGAGCGTGGCCTCCTACCTCAAGCTCGGGCAGTTCTACAACCAGAGCGGGAGGCACGAGGAGGCCCTCGCGATCTTCGAGGAGGGGCTCCGAAAGGTGCCCGACTCGCCCGTCCTCCACTGGCAGAAGGCCCTGGCGCTCAGGCGCCTGAAGCGCAACAAGAACGCGATCGCCGCGCTCCAGGAGGCCCTCGACCACGGGCTCCCCGGGCACCTCCAGTCGGACGCGAAGTGCCTTCTCCGCGTCTGGGAGAAGGAGGCCTCGCCGAGCACCACGAGCCGCAGACGCACCTGACCGACCCGTTGTCCCACGATGTTCCGCCATGCGCGATCCAGCAGACACGCAGTCGAATCCCTACGACGTCCTCGGCCTCGCCGTCACGGCGACGCAGAAGGAGATCAACGACGCCCTCGCCCCGTTCCTCAAGGACCCCGCGAAGAAGCCCAGGATGCGCGAGGCGATGGAGGCGAGGAAGCGGCTCACGGACCCCGTGGAGCGCCTCGCCGTCGACTTCTTCCAGTACGACGTGGCCGGCGGCGAGGAGGAGGCCCTGCTCCGCGCGGGACGCCGCGCCGAGCTCTCCGACCGGTGGGAGAAGGCCCGCGCCAACCGCGTCGGCGCCGACCCGCGCATCGACCACAACCTCGCCGTCCTGACGTGGTGGTGGGCGGTGGCCGAGGAGTCCCGCGTCAAGCCGCAGGACTTCAAGCGCGTGGACGACCTGTGGCTCCGCGCGATCCCGAACCTGACGTTCGTCGGGTACCTCCCGGGGTACTGGGAGGCCTCCCAGGCGCGGCTCCGCGGCCTCGGGAGCACCCTCGCCCAGGGGGACGACGTCACTTCGGCCGCGAGGCGCCGGGTCCTCGATGAGGCGGCCGTCCGGATGGGGGCCTTCGCCACGGCGGCCCAGGAGAAACGGGACCAGGCCCTCGTCCAGCGCTGGTCCGCGATCCGCACGCACTTCGACGTCGAGCGGACCTCGACCGAGGACCTCGCCCAGCTCATCCGGGAGGGGTTCTTCAAGGACCTGAGACCCTGCGGACCGCTCCTCGCGGCAATGTTCAACGGTCGCGAGTTCGTCTACAGCCGCCTCGGCGGCGGCGAGGTCCCCCGCGAGCGCGTCGCGAAGCTCCTCGGGTTCTTCTCCCCCGTCGGCCGAGCCCAGCACCTCGTCGACGAGCAGCGGCACGACGAGGCCCTCGCGGCGCTCGACGCCCTGCCCAAGGAGGCTCGCGAGAAGCCCGACTCCCAGGCGCTCTACGCGGCGATCCACGGGGCGCGCGGGAAGGCGCTCGCCGGACATGAGGAGTCGCTCGAGGAGGGGATCCAGGCCTTCGCCAAGGCGGCGGCCCACGCGCGGAGGGCCCCCGACGACGCGAAGAAGCGCCTCGCGGATGGCGCGAAGGACGTCGCGGCGGCGTGGATCAACAAGGCCGAATACGACTCGGCCATCCGACTCCTGGAGCCGCTCTGGGACGGCCTCGCCGACATCTCGGTCAGGGACCTCCTCGTCGTCGCCTACTGCGACCGCGGGTCGATCCGCGTCATCCAGGGGCGCGACACGAAGGACTCCCAGATCCTGCTGGACGGCCTTAGGGACCTGGAGACGTGCATCGAGTACGACCGGAACTACAAGAAGGGCGGGGAGTACCTCGACGTCGCGAAGCGCATGCTCGCCGAGGAGCTGGCCAAGAACGGCTACGTCGACCTCTCCCTCCAGGTCGTCACGGCCGCCCTCTCGGGCGCCAGGACGGACGCGAAGAAGCTCCTCGAGCAGATCCGCGGCGCGACGCCGTCGAAGCGCGCCGTCCTCGTGACGCTCACCGACAAGACGGCGACCGGGGGCCTCTCGTATTCGACCCCCCCGCTCTGCGCCTGCTGCGCCGACGCCAACCCCGGCGAGAAGAGGACGATCAACGGCGAGCGGCAGAGCGGGAACATGAAGCACACGCTCTCCGTGAACATCCCCTACTGCAAGGAGTGCAACGAGCACGCGAACAAGGAGGGCAGCCGGTTCGGGTGGGGGTGCTTCACGTTCATCGGGATCGCGGTCTTCTTCTTCGCGTGGCTCCAGAACCGGATCGACCCGACGATCTGGGAGTTCGGCGCGAAGCCCGTCATCCTCTCGTGGTCGTTCTGGGTCCTCCACGTCCTCGCGGCAATCTGCGTATCCGCACGCGTGGCGAAGATCCTGGTACCAGTCCCGAAGCTCTCGGCGAAGCACTCCATCGCGGACAGCGCCGCGTGGATCTCGAGCTTCTACACGGGCACGATGACGCTCGGGTTCCGCAACGCAGCGGTCGGCGTCGCGTTCGCCATCGCGAACAAGGGGACGACGTCGGAGGTCAAGGCGACATGACGCAGCGCGGGCCGTTGGACGTCGTGGAGAGCCGGGTGCGGAACCTGCTCATCGACCAGGCCGACCTCCGCGAGCGCGCGGAGCGGACGAGGCGGAAGGAGGAGGACGCGCGCAAGGCCCTCCTGCTGGCGGTCGTCGGTGTGAAGGACGCGGCGGAGGCCTTCCTCGCGGACGCGCAGGCCAAGGCGCCCGACGCCGCGCCGACGGCGCACCTCGGGGACGTGGTGCGGCTGATGGCGAGGCTCCTGGCCGCGAACCAGGTCGAGGAGGCCTCCGCGCTGGGACGGGAGCCTGACGCCAGGTGGCACCGCATCGTCGAGACCGTGGTCGACGAGGCCACGCCGGACGGACGGGTGACGAGGGAATTCGTGAAGGCGTACTTGTGGATGGGCGAACTGCTCCGCGGAGGACAGGTCGCCGTTGCGCGACGGGGAGAGTGAGCGATGGGTGAGGCGATCGGGATCGACTTCGGGACGAACAACTCCGTCGTCGCGTACCAGACGCGGAACGTCCAGGTCCTCAAGAACAACGAGAACGACGAACTGACCCCCTCGTGGGTCTCCTGCCAGGGGGGGCGCTACCTCGTGGGGCGGCCCGCCTACAACCTCGCCGCCGTGGCCGAGAAGGACACGGTGTACGCCATCAAGCGGCTCATCGGCCGCGCCTACGGCGACGAGGAGGTCCAGAGGTTCGTCCGCTTCGCCCCATTCCAGGTGACCTCGCCCGAGAACGGCACGGACGACGACCTGCGGATCGTCATCGGCGCGAAGCCCCACTCCCCGATCGAGGTCGCCTCCGTCATCCTGAAGAAGCTCCGCGAGGACTCGCAGACGCGCCTGCGGAAGGAGGTCACGCACGCCGTCATTACCGTCCCGGCGAATTTCAGCGAGAAGCAGTACGCCGCGACGAGGCGCGCCGCGGAGATGGCGAAGATCTCGGTCCTGAGGCTCCTCCAGGAGCCGTTCGCGGCCGCGATCTCGTACGGCGTGGACAACATCGGTTCGGACGAGGTCCGGAAGGTCGTCGTCTTCGACATCGGCGCGGGGACCTTCGACGTCTCGGTCCTGATGTGCACGGGGGGGACGTTCGAGATCCTCCAGCACGGAGGCGACCGCTGGCTCGGCGGCGAGGACATGGACAAGCGGATCATGTCCCAGGTCCTCGACCAGGTGAAGGCGAAGCACGGGATCGACGGGAGCGGCCAGCGCGACTTCCTCATGGCCCTCCGCCAGGCCGCGGAGCAGGCGAAGATCCAGCTCTCGTCCGCGGACCAGGCGGACGTGATGGTCCCAGGGAAGCTCAAGGACGCCCGCGGGAACCTGGTGAACGTCGAGTACCCCCTCGCGCGGACCGCGTTCGAGGCGCTCATCGACGCCGACGTCCGTCGCGCGGTCGACCTGACGCTCGCGACGCTGGAGCGCGCGGGGCTCGCGGCGAACGAGATCGACAACGTCCTGCTCGTCGGGGGCCCGACGAACATCCCGCTCGTGCGCAGGGCCGTGGAGCGGGCCTTCGGGGCCGACCGGGTCGCCTCGAACGTCGAGGTCGATCCGATGACGTGCGTCGCCCGCGGGGCCGCGGTGCTGGCGAAGCGCCTCCAGGCCGCGGACCAGGTCGAGTGCGTCTCCTGCGGCGCGCAGCAGCCCTCCAAGAACGAGACGTGTTCGAAGTGCGGGAAGCGCGTCCACGCCGTCGACATCCCGACGGGCGTCACCCGGATGAACATCGGGATCGAGATGGAGGGAGGACGGTTCGCGACGGTCCTGGAGGCGGGGACGCCCTTCGGGACGAGCAAGTCGCGCGTCTTCTACACGCCCGCGCAGGGGATGCGGCGGCTCCGCGTGCCCGTGCTCCAGGGGGAGAGCGAGGAGGCGGCGAAGAACGAGCGGATCGCCATCGCGTGGATCCCCCTCCCGTCGAGCCAGGCGATGAATACGCCCGTCGAGGTCGCCTTCGGCCTGACGAAGAACGGCGACTTCGACGAGGAGGGCTCTGTGGTCCGCATCGTGGGCGGCGCGGGCGCCTCGTTCCGCTTCCGCATCGACCGAGGGACGGACCGGAGGGACGTGGTGGAGCGGAAGCTCTTCGAGGTGGAGAAGAAGCTCGCCGAGAACCAGGGGAGGATGGACGAGGAAGAGCTCGCGACGATCCGCAAGGAGGAGAACGAGGTCAACAGCGCGCTGGCCGCGGGGAACCTGGACGACGCGGACCGCAGGCTCCAGGCGATGGAGAAGAGGGTCTCCGCGGCGGGGCCGCGCGAGGAGGAGTGGGTCGGGACGTGCGAGTTCTGGATCGACTTCGTCGACCGGATGATCCGCGACCTCGGCGCGCTGCTCGACGGCGACGCGAGCTACGACCTCGAGAAGCTCGCGAAGCAGCTCAGGAACGATGTCGACGCGCGCGACGAGCAGAGCGCGACGACGAGGAAGGACGCGCTCATCAAGAAGATCGACGAGCTGCCGCCTGTCTGCTGGAACCTGATGTACGCCCTGCTCGTCATCCCGCGGGTCGAGAGGCAGGACCCGGTGAAGGGGGACAAGATCCGCAGGCTGCGCGGAGACCTCCTCTCGGCGCTGCAGGCGGGGAGGAAGGACGAGGCCCTCCGCGCGAACGACGAGCTGATCGTCCTCCTGAACGAGGCCTCGGAGAGCGGCCCGAGGAAGACGGGAGACACGAGGGTCGACCTCCTGTCGGGATCTAAGAAGCCGCTCGTCGGGCCGGCGACGTACAGGAAGTAGCGTTCGATGAAGTGCCCCGTCTGCGACCGCGAGGCCGGGACGGCCCGGGCCTGCCCCTCGTGCGGGGCGGACCTCGGGGCGATCCAGGCGATCCGGGAGCTGCCCGCGCGGCTGGCGTCGGAGGGCGTCCAGCTCGCCAGGGAGGGGAGGCTGCTGGCGGGAGTGGAGAGGCTCCAGGCGGCGGCGGTCCTCGCGCCGGAGGACGGCGAGATCCGCAGGGCGCTCGTCGAGGTGCTGGTGGAGGCCGGGCTGGACGAGATGGCGTGGGTCCACCTCAGGCCGCTGCTGGCGGCGAACGGGCAGGATGCGGCGGCGAGGAAGGCGGCGGAGAGGCTGAGGAGGCGGGTCCGCGTCCGTGCGGCCGTGGACCGAATCGTCCGAGCGTTTGCCGACTACCTACCGTAGGGTTCGACAGGATGGCGGAAGCCCCACAGAAGAAGGCCCTGAAGCAGTTCCTCAACCTCGCCGTCGTGGCGTACCTCGACGGCAAGATCGAGGAGAACGAGTTGACGTTCCTGCGCCAGAAGCAGAGGCAGCTCGGGATCTCGGACGACGAGGCGCGCCGCGTGCTGTCGCTCGTCGTCGGCGGAAAGCGGGACCTCGCCGCGACGGGGACGCCCGAGGAGCGCCAGGCGCTCCTGATCGACGTCGTCGAGATGGCCCTCGCCGACGGCGTAGTCCAGCAGGGCGAGTACGACTCGATGGTCGATCTCGCCAGGAAGATCGGGGCCGGGCCCGACGAGTTGGACAAGGTCATCGCGCGGGTCTCGAATCGGCTCATCCACGCCAGCGAGCCCCAGGGCGCGGGCGTCCCCGCGTGGCTGGTCAACGCCCTGGTCATCCTCGCCGTCGTCGGGGGGGTGGCCTTCGTCGACTTGCAGTTCTTCTGGAGGGCAGGGCGATGAAGTACGACTTCACCTGCGAGTGCGGCAAGGGGATCCGGATCCTCCGAGGCGACCTGGCCGAGGTCGCGTGCGGGGGCTGCGGCAAGGCCGTCGCGGTCCCGCCGGCGGTCCGCTCCGCGCGCCCCGCCGAGTTCCGCTCGTTCGCGGTCGAGGCGGCGCCGGTCGCGACCGAGAAGTCAGGCGGCGGGGAAACGATTTTCTTCGGGATCTGCTGGGCCGTCGGGCTCGCGATGTTTGCCGTCCCCTTCTTCATGAAGTCGGAGACGACGGAGCTCTATCGCAAGGCGATGGCCGACCCGACGTCCGAGAACATCAGGAACTTCACCGAGGTCGAGCCGTACGGTTCTCGTCGCGACGACGTGGTCAAGGCCGGGTGGAACAAGGCGCTCGCATCGAGCGACGTCGAGCGGGTGGCGGTGTTCCTCTCCGCTTGGGGAGACGAGTCCATCCGGGACGACAAGGAGGAGCGTCTCTGGAAGTTCGCCGACCGGGTCGGGACGGAGAAGGCGTACGAGCTGTACCTGAACCACTTCTGGGCCGGGGCCCGCTCGGAGGACGCGAACAGGGCCCTGGAACGGATCCGGGGCGGCGCGCCCCCCGCGGAGACCTACACCCCTCCCGAGGATACCTACACACCCCCGGAGCAGGCCGACACGCCGACGGAGGGAATGGAGGATCGCTTCGAGGAGGGGGACGAGGGGTATGACCCGCCAGTGGAAGCGGCCCCCACCCCGGAGCAGGAGCGGCAGGACCTGGTGAACCTCGAGCTCTCCCCGAGCAAGGAGGCCGCAATCGCCTATCTCGACAGGTATCCGTCTTCTGATCAGAGAAGGACAGTCTGCGCGATCCTCCTCAGCCAGCTCGAGACCGCCTGGGCGTACCCCTCCGACACGCCATCCCCCACCGTCCTCCGCCAGTTGATGGAGACGAAGGGATCGAACGAGGTCACGATTTCGCTGGCGGACTGCTCGAGCGCAGACGCGAAGCAGCAGGTGTACGAATTCCTCAGGCTCCGCCTCGAGGGGATCGGCTTGCGGGTGTCCGCCGTCGACGCCGGAGGCGACATCCGGGTGAGCGGGTCCGAGTCCACGGACACCTCGAGGACGTACAACAAGTGGGGCATGCCCGAGTCCGGACCGTTCGGGGAGACGATGAGCATCTCGATCGACGTCTACCTCCCCGGCGGGTCCGACCCGACGTTCAGCACCTCCTCGTATGCCACATCGCCGGCGTCGGTGAGCTACTACGTGTTGGGTGACGTGGACATGGGCCCCTCCCAGAGCGACGTGCATCGCGCGACGCTCGAGGACCTGTCCAAGTCGATGGAGTCGGTCTTCCAATACCGGTAGGAGATGGTCTGATGCGGCGAATCGGCGCCCTTGCAGTTCTCCTGGCATTCGCGGCCGTCGGCTGCGCGACGGAGGGGACGTACGAGGAGTCGGGCTACAGCGAGCCGGCCTACGAGGAGCCCGCGTACTCCGAGCCGGCCTACGAAGAACCCGCGTACGAGAGCCCCTTCGAGGAGACCTACGACCCGTCGATCGGCGACCCCGAGGTGACGATCGTGAACAACACGGACGTGGCGATCACGGTCACGCTTTCGGGGCCCGCCTACCAGACGGTAGAGGTCGCCCCCTATGGCAACCAGACGATCGTGGTGCCTGCGGGGACCTACTCGTTCACGGGCTCGGCCTACGGCGTGCTTCCGACGTCAGGGTCGGACACCTTCGGCAGCGCGTACCGCTACACCTGGACGTTCGTGATCGTCGAAACGCCCCAGTAGCCCCGACGGCTTCAGGGAGGGGTCCATGCACCTCGCGCTCCTCGTCTCGGTCGCGCTGTTCGCCGGCGGCCAGACGGTCACCGACACGGAGATTGTCGATCACGACTACCGATTCGTTCTGACGACTCCCGGCACGGGGTGGAAGTTGCTCCCCGAAACCGAGTCGCGCCGGCTGGCGCCCGATACGGTGGCTGCGCTGATCAACCTCACCTCGGGGGTCACCGCGTTCTTCGCGGTCATTGCCGCGGGGGGTGTCAAGCCCGAAGAGCATCTCAGGAGCTCTGCAGAGGCGGGGGCGGACAAGGGAGTCAAGATCAACTCCTTCGATCGCTTCGATTGGCAGGACGTGGAGGCCGTCCGAGCCCGCGGGACCTGCGAGCGAAACGGTGTCAAGCTCCGATACGAGCACACTTGCTACCTCCACGAGGAACACCTGTATCAGGTCATCGTCGTCGGAATCGGAGACGGCGGCGAGGACCCGTTCAAGCCGGTCTATGACGCGTTTCGGCAGGCGCCGGGCGCGCTCACCCCCAGGCTACATGCGTCACCATGCCCTGACATGGCCGAGGGAGCCTGGCGTGTCCTCGACGGCGTCTACAGGAATGCGGCGTACGGTCTCTCGGTCAAGCCCTCGGGCCCCTGGCGACTTCTCGTCGGGGTCGAGCTGGCCAAGCACAATTCCAGCGCGACGGTGGGATTGCAGCGAACGGGTCCGAATGCATGGGTCCTGGTCGTCGCGGAGCGAGTGGGAGGGGTGGACCGCAAGCGTTTCGTGGAGAGTAGCCGAAAGACCTTCCTGACCAACACGCAGGGCGAGGTCGAGGGCGATTCGATCCGTTGGCGAGCGGGCGATACGGAGCTGGAATTCCTGCATGTGCGCAGCGGGGGGACACAGCCAACGGACTACTACCTCGCGCATCACTTTCACGGAGGCTTTTGCTTCCAGATCCAGGCGAACTGCCTGACGGCGTTCCACGAGGTCGTGCTCAAGACCCTTCCTGACGCCATGCAGTGCGTGACATTTCTGACGGGCGAGGCTTTGGCACAGGCGACCAGGCTTGTCGAGGAGGTACGCGGTGGAGAGAACGAGATCGGCGCCACCTACGCCCTGCGAGGGGGCCGGTACCGCGACTTCGAGCACGGATTCGCATGGTCGATTCCCAAGGGTTGGTGGAACGTCCGCGTCGGCAGCCGCGCCACGGATGAGCTCGAGGGGGCCATCCTCTACGTCGAGGAGGAGGAACTTGGCATTTTGGGTGCGGTGCTCTACCAGGACCTTCCGACCTACGACGCCGCCAGATTCCACGATGCGGTCGTATCCCTGATCGCCGATGAGAGCGGCGAGCGACTGGACACGGAGCCGAGGACCGTTGACATGGGCGCCAGGCAAGCCCTGCTCACCCGAGTACGGAGTCCGGGTGACGTCCATCCGCTCCGTTACTCGATCGCATCGACCATCGACGAAGAGGGGCATGCAATTCGATTCGTCTTCTGGGGTTTCGAGGATAACGTGCGGGCGGCGGAATCGCGAATCGAGGAGGCACTGCGGAGCTTCTCGTTCCCCGAGCATCGTCCGGCGGCTTCCCGGCGAGAGGAAGACGGAACGCATCACGACGAGCGTATGGGGTTCCGATTCCGGCCCCCCGAGGGGTGGAAGGCCACGGATCAGACTCCAGAGGGCATTCGGGCCATCAGCACGTTCTTGATGGCGAAGGAGGGGAAGCAGATCCTGCGAGTAACGGCTGTCTTCGCCGCTTCCGCGCGCCTGGACCTCGACTGGATCCGGCAAACGCTCCTCGGCGGCGCAGCGGCCAACGAGAGCGTCCTGATGTCGAAGGAACCCAAGGAGACCGACGCGGTGCTCTCGGGACGACCCTGCCGGCAGCTCACATGGGAGAGCGAGGCCGGGCGCGTGGACACGATGATCCTGCTGAGGGGACGGACGGCCTACACCGTTACACTGGTGGATCTGGCCCCGGGCGCCGGCGTCTCCCTGCAGGACGTGGCGAAGAGCTTCGAGCTGCTCGACTGATCACGCCGACAGCTCGCCGACGCGGTGGACCTTGACGAGGTTCGTGGCGCCGCGCGCCGTGGACGTCCCAGCGAGCATGATGACCGTGTCGCCGTGGCGCGCCAGGCGACGTTCGAGGAGTACCCGCTCCCCCGCCTGGATCAGGTCGTCGGGGCGCTCCACGAAGTCCACCTTCACCGGATCCACGCCGAACGCGAGCGCGAGCCGACGGTACGTCGCGTCCTCCGGCGTCAGCGCCACCGTGCGGCACGCGGGACGCTCCTTGCTCGCCATCAGCGCCGTACGCCCCGAGCGGGTGAAGACCACGATCGCCGCCGCCACCACCTCCCGCGCCGCGAAACAGGCCGCGTCCACCGCCGCCTTCGTCAGGCGCTCCCCCGAGGACTCGATCCGATCGAGCGTGTCGTAGTAGCGGACCAGCTCCCGCTCCGTCTCCTCCGCGATCTGCCCCATCCGAGTGACCGATTCGACCGGGTACTTCCCCTTCGCCGTCTCCCCCGACAGCATCACCACGTCCGTCCCGTCCAGGATCGCGTTCGCGATGTCCGTCGCCTCCGCCCGCGTCGGAATCGGATTCGCGATCATCGACTCCAGCATCTGCGTCGCCGTGATCACCAGCTTCCCCTGGCGATTCGACTCCGCGATGATCCGCTTCTGGAGCACAGGGACCCGCTCCACCGAGACCTCCACGCCGAGGTCCCCCCGCGCGACCATCACCCCGTCGCTTTGCGCGATGACCTCCTCGAGCTGCTCGATCGCCTCCGGCTTCTCGATCTTCGCCACGATCGGCGTGCTCTTCCCGGCCGCCCGCACGAGCTGCCTGAGGTCGTCGATGTCGGATGGCTTGCGGACGAAGGAGAGCGCGATGTAGTCCACCCCCAGCGACAGCCCGAACGCCGCGTCCTCGCGGTCCTTCTCCGTCAGGCTGGGCGTCGAGAGGGCCACGCCGGGGAGGTTGATCCCCTTGTGCTCGCCCAGCTCCCCCCCGATGGCGACCTGGGCCTCCACCCCGGTCGCCGTCGTCGAGAGGACCTTGAGCGACATGAGGCCGTCGTCGAGCAGGATCGTGTCTCCGGCCTTCACGTCCGACGGAAGGGCCTGGTACGTCGTCGAGACGCGCTGCGCCGTCCCGAGGCACTCCTGGACCGAGATGGTCATGCTCTGCCCCGCGACGAGCGTCACGGGCTTGCCGTCGACCAGGTTCCCCGTGCGGATCTTCGGCCCCTGGAGGTCCTGCAGGATCGCCACGGGGACTCCCACGCGCGCGGAGGCCTCGCGGATCGCGCGGTACAGACCGGCGTGCGTCTCGTGCGTCCCGTGGGAGAAGTTGAGGCGGAAGCCGTTCACGCCGGCCCGGATGAGTGCCTCGATCTTCTCCGGTGAGCTGCTCGCGGGCCCCAGCGTCGCGAGGATCTTCGTCCTCCGCATCCACCCTCCTGTTCGTCTCTACCTCGCGTAGGCCAGGGCGAGCGAGCCGATCATCGCCGCCCCGCCGACAAGGAACCAGGTCAGACGGTATCGAAGCGTCCAGGCGTCGAGGACGGCCTCCGTCAGCCCCCACTCTCGCGCCGGAGCCGCCTGCCCCCAGACCCATGCCCCCGTCGACAGGCCGAGGAAGCTCATCGCCTCCCACCACCCCGGGACCCAGGCGACGTAGGCGAGCGCCGCGCCGAGGACCAGGAAGAACGGGTGGGCGCGGTCGACCGGGGCCACGCGGACCCGCACCGAGGCCTCCCCGCCGTTCGACTTCACACGGACGACCCCGTCCGCGGGAATCTCCTCGGTCGCCCCCGACCGTGCGGCGTCCACCTGCACATCGAGGTCGCGCGTCCCCTTGATCGTCACGTCGCCGCTGGCCGACACGATCCACGCCGCGTCCGACGCCACCGAGGCGGAGAGGAGCAGGTCGCCGTCGTTCTCCACGGCGATCGGCAGCGTCACCGCGCGGCCCCGGCCCACGACCCAGTACCGCCGCTCCTTCACCAGGAGCCGCGCGGGCCGCGGCACCACGCGGACGCGCACGGGCAGCTCCACGTCCCCCCCGTTCGTGCGGAAGCGGACGGACGTCGCGTAGGACTGCCCGACCTCCAGGCCGTCCGTCAGCAGCAGGAGGTCGATCGACGTCGGGCTCCCCTCGATGCGCGTCCCGGACAGGCGAACCCAGCGGACGCCCGCCGGGACCTCGACCTCCCCGCTCAGCCACCCTCGGCCGCGGCTCGACACGTGGACGCGGATGCGCCGCTCTCCCCCGCGCGGGAGGTCCTCCACGACGACCTCGGCGAGGTCCAGCTCGGCCCGCGGCGGTGGAGCCAGGCCCGTCGCCGCGAGGAGTGTCTCGAGGGCCTCCTCGGAGGTCCGTCCCGACTCGCGCAGCTCCATCGCGCGCCTCGCGAGGGTCGAGTCGCCCACGCGACGCAGCCAAGACTCGATGTCGCCGTCGCGGAGGAGCCGGATCGCGTCGTCGCGCTCCGCGTCGCACCCCTCGACGAGCTGGGCGAGCGTGCGGATCTCGCGCCCCGTGCGGAAGACGAGCGGCGCCGCGGCCTGGACCGGCGGCCCCTCCCCAACGGCCGCGCGGAGGGCCTGGAGGGCCTCCCTGGCGTCGGCGAAGCGGTCCTCCGGGGCCTGCGCGAGGCAGGTGCGCACCCACTCGTCCACCGCCGCAGGGGCCTCGGCGTCCTGGCGCGAGAGGTCGCGGAAGGCCCCCTCGGGCGGGACGCCGACGGCCGCCTCGTAGAAGACCATCCCGAGAGCGTAGACGTCCGCGCGCGGGCCCGAGTCGGCCCCACGCTTCTGCTCGGGGGCCATGTAGGCGAGCGTCCCGGCGATCGAGCGCCCGTCCTGCGTGGCGACGCTCCCCGAGCGCACGAGGTCGCGCGCCGCGGCCTGCGTCAGGCGCCCGAGGCCGAAGTCGGCGACGCGCGCGTGGAGGGTGCGGTGCGTGAGGTCCCTCCAGGCAGGAAGGGCCTCCGCGTCGGCGCAGGGCGGAAACGGGCGCGTCCAGGAGAGGAGGACGTTCTCGGGCTTCACGTCGCGGTGGACCACGCCGCGGGCGTGGGCGCATGCGAGCGCCTCGGCGACCTGCGTGGCGACCTCAAGCGCGACGGCGTAGCCGAGCCTCCCGCGGCTGCGGATCGCATCGCGGAGGGTCTCCCCGTCGACCCACTCCATGACGAAGTACGGTGGGTCCGCCGCGGGGTCGAGGCCGATCGTCCGGACGATGTGCGGGTGGACGAGGTCGTGCTGGAGGCGCCCCTCGACGCGGAGCTGCGAGGCGAACGCGGGGTCGGTGGGGACCTTCACCGCGACGAGCTCGCGCTCGAACTCGTGGTGGCGGGCCTTCCAGACCTCGCCGAAGCCCCCCTCGCCGACCTTCTCGAGGAGGACGTACTCCGAGACGCGGTCCCCGGCCGCGAGGCGCGCGCTCATTTCGGCTTCCCTCCCGCGTCGTACTCCTTCCACCAGGCCTTCCAGGCGCGCAGGTCGTCGCCGTGGTCGGTCTTCGCGATGACGGCGAGGCAGGCCCGGGCCTGCTCGCGGACCGCGGGGGAGCCTTTCTCCATCGCGCGGATCAACTCGGGGGCCGCGACGTCGTTCCAGTGGTCGACGAGCTCCGTCCTGGCGGCGTCGCGCTTCGCGGGGTCGTCGAGGTCGGCGATGAGGGCGCGGAGGCGCTTCTCGAGCGGCGTGGGGACGATCCCCAGGTGGAGGACGCGGTCGGCGGCGAGAGTGCCGAGGACGGCGAGGTAGAGGACGAGGAGGCCGAGGGAGAACTCGCCCGTGTGTCGCTTGAGGAAATCCATACCGTGATCATACAGGCGCGCCGGAACCGGGCGCAAGTTCGGGGAAGGGAGGGAGGAGCGCGTCGGGGCGGACGACCGGGGGCCGCGCGGCGAAGGCGTGCTCGTACTCGTGCTCGTACTCGTGCTCGTGCTCGTACTCGTGCTCGTGCTCGTACTCGTGCTCGTACTCGACGCCGGCCCGAGCACGAGTACGAGTACGAGCACGAGCACGAATCCGAGCACGAGCACGCCTACGACGCGGGATCCGCTGCGGAACTGCTGAGAGTACGCACAAGGTCGGTTTGACACGGCCGGAAGCGCCGTGATACCGTTGAAGACGCTCATGTCGCGCGCGCTCCCCCTCGTCTGCCTCCTCACCGCCGCCACGGCTCTCGCCGAAGGGGACGGGATCCGCCTCAAGGCGCGCCTCGACTGGGTCGAGAACGACGCCGTCACCAAGAGGGGGCGCTGGCACCCCGTGCACGTCGACCTCGATAACCTCTCCGGAAAGGACCTCGAGGGGAAGGTCTGGGCCGAGGTCGAGCTGGGCAACGGGAAGGTGCACGACGTGCGGTACCAGCGGCCCGTGGCGCTCCCCAGGGACGCGCGGAAGCGGTTCGTGCTGGACGTCCGACTGGAGGGGAGCGAGTCGTCGGTGTTCGTGCAGGCCGACCTCGGCGGGTTCACGGCGATCAAGGCCATCCCCATCTTCTGGGTCGACGACGACGTCGACTCGATGATCGTCGTAGGGAAGTGGTCGAAGGCGTACCTCAAGCGCATCGAGAAGAGGAACCCCGGCCCGGACCTGGAGGAGTACGTCCCGCAGCGGTTCGCCACGCTGGCCGACCCGGAGGACTTCCCCGACACGTGGCGTGGGCTCGACGGCGTGGAGACGATCGTCTGGGACGGGGTGGAGATGAACGACCTGACGGCGGCGCAGGCGCAGGCGATCCAGGACTGGGTCGCGATGGGAGGGAGCCTCGTCCTCGCGGGTGGGGACGCGATGGAGTCGTACTACAAGTCGCCGCTCGGGGCGTGGCTCCCGGGGCGGTACGCGGAGCGGGTCGAGGTGGACGTCGGGCGAGAGCTGGCGAAGAAGTGCGGATTCAACCCGCAGAGGGAGCCGAGGAACCTGCTCGCCGCGCGGATCGCGCAGGTCGATGCCCCCTCCTGGGCGACGGAGGCTGGCGTGCCGCTGCTCGCGGAGCGCCGCGAGGGGCTCGGGCGGGTGTGCGTGGTGCCGTTCGACCTGGCGTGCGAGCAGACGATGGGGGCGTGGGGGGTCGATCTGCTGCTGGACTACCTGGCGGGGTATCGGGGCTTCTCGGTGGTCCGGTCGCTCAAGCAAGAAGAGGTGTGGATTTCGGGCTACACCAGCATGGGAGGAGGTCAGGCCTTTCGACAGCGGGTGAGCGGGCGCCCGTACCGGGGCCCCGCAACGGATGCGGTACTCCCCTGCCTGCCCCTGGATGCGCTCCTCCCGGAGTCGTTCCGATTCTCCTCCGGGATTCGCGTGCCTCCCGCAATGCACGTCGCGACATTCCTCGGCCTGTACATCCTGGCGTGCCTGGCGAATCTCGTCGTCTGGCGCGCGGCGCACCGCAGGGAGTTCGCCTGGGCCACGCTTCTGGCCCTTTCGGTCGGATTCGCCGGCTACGCCTGGCGCGACGCGGCGCTGAACGCGCAGGCCGCTCCGTCGGCCCAGCATGTGACCGTGATCGAGCTCGGCCCTGACGGCCACGGGGGGCGGCAGACGAGCTACTTCGGCTTTTTCACGAACGTCGCGATGGACGTGGAGATCGCCTCGTCGGGCCCGCAGGAAGCCCTCTCAATGCTCGATTGGAATCGGACGCAGGCGATCGGCTCCTCCGAGGTCGAGGTGACCCAGGACGGCCGAGCGCCGCGGGTCCCCGAGCTGCCGATGCTGCCTCGGTCGGTAAGCTGCGTGAAGACCGAGCGCCCCGCCCCGACGGAGGCCTCTGTAGCCGCACGCGTCGAGCGGAGCGGAAGCGACATCCTGGTGACGGTGGTGCCGCCATCCTGGGGCAACCCACTGACGCCCGTGCTCGTGTACGGAGACTGGGCCATCCCCCTGGGGGAGCGGCTACAGGGAGGGGGCTTCCGGGGACGATTCCCGTCCAAGACGGCAAACCCTGCGCGACAAGGTGTCGGGAAGCTGGCGGAGGAGATCGCCCGCGAGGGTCTCACACCGGAGTTGGCCCAGGCGATTGAGACCGCGCTTTCGGCGGGGTCGCGAAACGGAGACCCGGCATGGGTCGTGGTGCCGATGCTCGACGCCCCGGCCCGGATTCGATGGGCAGGGAACGACGTCGAGGTCGATCGGGGAGTCACGCTCTTCATCGTGGCCCTGAGATGGGACGGATGCGCGGCCCAGGCAGAATCGCTGACACCCTACTGTCGGCGGGCGGTTCGGGAGCAGAAGGGGCAGCGGAGCGTCTGGGAGCTGACTCCGCTCTGGGACGGTGAACCCCGTCCCGCCAGGCTCAGTCCGCAGTGGGAGTGCCAGGGCTGGCTGACCGGAAATTGGCACACGGGGGACGCCATCCGGACCGAGGCTCGCCATCCGTTCTCGGGCGCCCTGCGCATTCGCTGGGTCACGGACCGTGGCCAAGGCTACTACTACTACGACGACTCCACAGCCTGGCAGGCCGTTCCCCCCGTGCTGTCCCCGCGCTGACGAGGACCCGATGCCCGTCGTCGAGGTGACGAAGTTCCGCAAGGAGTACGACGACAAGGTCGCCGTCGAGGAGATGTCGTTCGGCGTCGAGGCCGGCGACGTGTTCGGCCTGATCGGCCCGAACGGCGCCGGCAAGACCACGACCATCCGCTTCCTCGCGACGCTTCTGGAGCCGACACGCGGCACGGCGCGGATCGACGGGCACAGCGTCCTGACGGCCGTCCGCGAGGTCCGCAAGCGGATCGGCTACCTCCCCGACCACTTCGGCGTGTACGACGGCATGCGCGTCTGGGAGTTCCTCGACTTCTTCGCCCTCGCGTACGGGGTCCCTCTCAAGAAGCGGCAGAAGATCATCGAGGACGTCCTCACGCTCGTCGACCTGGGGCACAAGCGGGACGACCTCGTGAACGGCCTGTCGCGCGGGACGCGGCAGCGGCTCGGGCTCGCGAAGACGCTCCTCCACGACCCGCCGGTGCTCATCCTCGACGAGCCCGCGAGCGGGCTCGACCCGAGGGCCCGCGTCGAGATCAAGGCGCTCCTCCGCGAGCTGAAACAGATGGGGAAGACGATCCTCATCTCCAGCCACATCCTGTCGGACCTGGCCGACCTCTGCAACCGCGTGGCGATCATCGAGGGGGGAAAGCTCCTCGCGTGCGCCCCGGTGGAGCAGATCGTCGGGCGCTTCCGCGAGCGCCACGTCATCGAGGCGAGCGTCCTGGCGCGGGAGAAGGAGCTGGCGAACCGCCTCGTGGGGACGGATCGCGTGACCAACCTGGAGCAGGTCGACGGCCAGGTCCGGTTCGACTTCGCGGGGAGCCCCGAGTCGATCGTCGGGCTGCACGCGGAGCTCGTGCGGGAGGGTTTTCCGCTGCTCTGGTTCCGCGAGATCGAGGTGACGCTCGAGGAGGCGTTCTTCCGCATCACGAAGGGCGAAGTCTCGTAGTGGCGAACGCGGTCTTCCAACGGGAGCTGAAGCTCGGCCTGCGCAGCCAGCGCGCCTTCCTGGCCCAGGTCGTCTTCGTGACCTGCCTCGCGCTCGTCGTCCTCCTCGCCTGGCCCAAGGGCGAGCGGATCGGCGTCGAGGCCGAGCTGTCCAGGTCCCTCTTCCTCACGCTCGCCGCCTCGATGTTCGCCCTCGTCACCCTCCTCTCCCCCGTCTTCGTCGCCGCGTCGCTGACCTCCGAGAAGGAGGCCGGCACGCTCGAGATGCTCCTCGTCTCCCCCATCCCCCCGAGCGAGATCGCCTCGGGAAAGCAGTTCGCCAGCGTCCTCTACCTCCTCCTCCTCGTCGTGACGGGCCTCCCCGTCCTCGGCCTCTGCTACTTCCTCGGCGGCGTCGGAGGCGACGAGGTCGTCGGCCTCGGCCTGCAGCTCCTCGGGTACACCGTCCTCCTCGGCGGGATCGGCCTCTTCGCCAGCCACGTCTGTGCCCGGACCCACGGCGCCCTCGTGGTCACCTACCTCGTCAGCATCCCGCTCGGCGTCGGCATGGTCCTCCTCGCCCTCATGAGCCCGGCGTTCCTGAGCGCGTGGACCGCAGTCCTCATGCTATCGATCGAGGCCATCGCCTTCGCCGTCCTCTACGGCTGGGTCGTCATCGGCCTCGCGAAGCCCCCCTCGTCGGCCGACCGCCCCGCCGAGGAGGAGCGGCCCGACCAGCAGTCCGTCCTCCAGCTCCAGCGGACTTACTTCCCCGACTGCTACCTCTGGCCCGAACGGCCCAAGGGGTACCTGCCGGACGGCACGAACCCCGTCTACATGAAGGAGGTCACCTGCGAGATCTTCGGCCGCGGGACGGGGCTCGTCAGGACCATCCTCGTCGGGACGCTCGTCCTGTCGTGCGCCGCGGGGTTTGCGCTCCCGCTCAACATGCCGCACATCTTCTTCGGCTTCCTGAACCTCTGCATGCTCCTCATCGCCCCCGCCTTCGCGGCGAACGCCTTCACGCAGGAGCGCGAGCGCGGCACGTATGACCTGCTGCGCACCACGCTCCTGACCCCCGTCCAGATCCTGAAGGGGAAGTTCCTCGCGATCGTCCGCTTCCTGGGCGTCCTGCTCACGTTCCTGCTGGTCCCCGTCGTCGCCGCGCTCTTGCCGGTCGGGGGCCAGCACCCGATGAGGAGCCATCCGAGCGAGTACCTCTTCGGACTCCTCTGGAACCTCCTGATCGTCGTGGCCACGCTCCTCGTCAGCACGGCGACGGGGCTCCTGATGAGCCTCCTCTTCCG
>CAZYRM010000054.1:0-36374 GCA_964649705.1 uncultured Planctomycetia bacterium | reverse complement strand
CGCCGTGCCGCCCCCCACCGCCCGTCGGCCTTCGGCCTACGGTCTCCTCGGGCGCTGCGGCCGCGGCGTTGAACGAGGGCCTCGGGACCTGGAACACGCCTCCGTGTCCTCCGTGCCTCTGTGGTGAAACGGAGGCCGGATCGCCGCGCTTCTACGTCAGGGCGTTGTTCAGCACCTCGCCGAAGCCGCCGCCGCCGGGGACGATGTAGTCGTGCTCGTTCAGCCCCTTCTCACGGTCCCAGTGCGTGCCGGGGACCGTCTGGAGGACGTCCTCGGAGGAGAGCCCGCGGTCGAGGCGGACCGCGTACACGATGACGTCCGGGTGAGCCTTCTGGACCGCCTTCAGGTACTCGGGCGTCACGATCAGGTGCATCGCGACGAACTTCCGGGGCGGGTTCAGGCTCGCGCGCTTGTAGAGCGACACCGTCTCGATCATCGATGACCCCGTCGCGCCCATCGGGTCGGGGACCAGGACGATGGAGCCCTCCACGGGCCCGCCGATCTTCGAGCCCGAGAGGTCCACGCCTACCACGCGCCCGTTCTCCACCCGCCGGTTCATGAAGACGTGGTCCTGCCGCACCAGTGCGGGGTTCAGGATGAAGTTGAGCGCGTCGTACGTCATGTGCGACGGCACCAGCCCCGCCCGCGCGATCGCGACCGTGATCGCCTTCGTCTCCGGGTCGAGGACCTCCCCGACGTAGATCCCCTCCCGATGGTAGGCGCTCATCCGGGACGGGACGGTCGCCACGCGCCTCGGGAACTCCGCGTTCACGACGACCGCCAGCAGGTCGTCGTAGATCGCGTGGAGGAGCTGGCTGGCGAGCGGCTGCGCCGTCTCCCTCGCGCAGAGGCGCGCGAGGAGCGACATCATGTACGGATGCCCCAGGATGTGCACGCTCGGCCCATAGGCGTGCTCGCGCTCACAGGCCTGATACCGCAGGTTCGAGTACTGTACGTCCATTCCACCCTCCTTACTTCGCGGGGCCCTCGACCCAGGCCTCCCCGCCCTCGAAGACCTCTTTCTTCCAGATCGCGCACTCCTTCTTCACGCGATCGATGATCAGCCGCGCCGCCTGGAAGGCCGCGTCGCGGTGCGGTGCGGCGACCGCGATGAGGACGCTCGTCTCGCCGATGGCGAGCCTCCCTGTGCGGTGCTGCACGACGACGCCGCGGACCTCCCATTGCTTTCGCGCATCGGCGACGATCGCGGCCATCTGCTTCACCGCCATCTCGGGGTACGCCTCGTAGACCAGGAAGTCCACGGCCCGCCCGACGTTCTCGTTCCGCACCGTCCCGGCGAAGGTCACCAGCCCGCCGCAGTCGGGGGACTCGACGAGCCTCGCGAGCGCGGCGCCGTCGATCGGGTCCGCGGAGACCACCAGGCGCTCCACGGGCCCCGCCCCGCCGCTCACGGGCGGGATCAGGGCCGCCTCGTCGCCGTCGGAGAGCACCCGGTCGCGCGCCGACATCTCCTGGTTCACCGCCACGCGCAGGTGCGGAAAGACCTCGACGAGCCGCGGGAACCGCCCGCCCACGGCATCGAGTAGCGAACCCACCGTCGCGCCCGCTACGAGCTCGACGATCTCCTCCTCCCGGCCCGCCCTCTCCCTCGCAACCGCGAAGAACCTCACCGTCACTCTCATCGTCATCTCACTCCGGCAGGTTTTTCATGCTCACGACGCCCCTGAGCTCGTACGTGCGCCGCTCCCCCTTCTCATCCACGATCCGCACGAAGCCATGCGCGGCGTCGAGCGCCTCGAGCCGCCCGCGCACCGTGGACTTGTCGGGAAACGTGAGCTCGACGCGCCGCTGCGGCGCCGCTGCGGAAGGTCCCGGCGACGGACCCGGAGGCGGGACGTCGGGCCCCGGCGCCATCGCGCGCCACGCGACCGCGGCCAGGAGGACCACGCCGGCCGCTACACCCACGCCGACCCACGCGCGCGGACGCGCCCCGTCGCCCGGGCCGTCGAGCGCAACGGTCTCGCGGCTGACGATCCCCTCCAGCCAGACGCCGGATCGTCGCACGGCCTCGTCCTCCCCGGACGGAAACGCCCCCACGAGCGCCGCGCGGAACTCCGCCGCGCTCGAGAACCGTTGCGCGGGGCTCTTCGCCATCGCGCACAGGATCGCCGCCTCCAGCGCGGGCGGGATGTCCTCGAATGCCTGGCGCGGCGGCCTCGGCGCCGTCTCCTGGTGCATCTTGAGCACCGCGTACGGGTTCTCCGCGACGAACGGGAGCCTCCCGGTGACCATCTCGTACGCCATGACGCCGACCGAGTAGAGGTCGCTCCGCTCGTCGGCGTCGCGGCCCTCGATCTGCTCGGGGGCCATGTAGGCGGGGGTGCCCAGCGCCATCCCGCTCGTGGTCAGGCGCGTCAGGTCGACCGCGCGGGCGACGCCGAAGTCGGAGAGCATCACGCGCGGCTTGCGGTCTACGAGGACGTTCGAGGGCTTGAGGTCGCGATGGAGCACCCCCTGCGCGTGGGCGGCCTCCAGGGCCAGCAGGACCTCGCGCAGGAAGAACGCCGCGCGCTCGGGCTCGAGGCGCCCGCACTCCTTGAGGATCGCCGCGAGCGTCCTTCCCTCGACGTACTCCATCGCGAAGTACCACGAGTCGCCGTCGCGCTCCAACGGCCCGAGCGCGCGCACGATGTTCGGGTGCTCGAGGCGCGAGAGGATCTCGACCTCCTTGGCGAAGCGCTTGAGCGTCTGGCCGCCGTCGGTGACGTCGGCGGAGACGGTCTTCACCGCCACGCGCGCGCCCGTGCGCGGGTCGGTCGCGAGGTAGACGGTGCCCATCCCGCCCTTGCCGAGCGGGCGCACTACGTCATAGGGACCAATCCGCCGGACCGCCTGAATCATTCGCCGTCCTGGGCCGCATCGAGACCGTACGCTTCCAGGCGATTGTACAGCGTCTTTCGGTCGATGCCCAGGAGGCGCGCCGCTTCCTTCTTGTTCCCGCGGGTCATCCGCAGGACCTTCAGGATCTGGCGGCGCTCCAGGTCCTTGAGCGCGAGCGACTCCGCTTCGCCGTCGAGCGCGCAGCCGAGCTGCACCTCCAGCGGAAGGTCGGACGGCTGCAGATCCTCGCCCTCCCCGAGGATCACCGCCCGCTCGATGACGTTCTTGAGCTCGCGGACGTTCCCGGGCCACGGGTACCCCTTCAGCTTCTCCATCGCCGCCGCCGCGATCCCGCGCAGGCGCCGCCCCGCCTTCGGGCGGTAGAGCGCGAGGAAGTGCTCCGCGAGCCGCGTCACGTCCCCGTGGCGCTCCCTGAGGGACGGGAGGGCGATCTCGACGACCTTCACGCGGAAGTAGAGGTCCTTCCGGAAGCGCCCCTCCTTCACCTCCACCGCCAGGTCGCGGTTCGTGGCCGTGACGAGCCGCACGTCGGCCTTCCGCGGGTCGCCGCTGCCGAGGCGGAAGTAGTCGCCGCTCTCGAGGACGCGGAGGAGCTTCGCCTGCGTCCCCGCGGACATCTCGCCGATCTCGTCGAGGAATAGGGTCCCTCCCGAGGCCAGCTCGAAGTGCCCCAGGCGCCGCGCGACCGCGCCGGTGAACGAGCCTTTCTCGTGCCCGAAGAGCTCGCTCTCGAGGAGCGTCTCGGAGAGGCTCGCGCAGTTCACCGCGACGAACGGCCCGCGGCGGCGCGCGCCGTGGAGGTGGAGCGCCTGGGCGACCATCTCCTTCCCCGTGCCGCTCTCTCCCGTCACGAGGACCGTGGTGTCGACGCGGGCGGCCTTCGCGATGGTCGCGAACACCTCTTTCATGCCGTCGCTCTCGCCGATCACGAGGGGCGCGGACGCCGACGACGCGCGGGACTCCTCGGCGGGCTCCACGCGCCCACCCGCGGTCGTGCGGAGCGCCGCGGTGGAGAGGCCCGGCATCCCTTCGGGGGTCTGGGCCGTGTCGTCGAGGTAGAGGTAGACCTGGTCGCCGAGCCTGACCTCGTCGCCGTTCGCGAGCTCGCGCTCCTGCACGGGCACGCCGTTCACGCGCGTCCCGTTGCGGCTCCCGAGGTCGCGGAGGACCCACTTCCCGCCCTTCCAGGCCACCTCCGCGTGCTCGCGCGAGGCCTTCTCGTCGAGGACGGGGACGTCCGCCTGGGGGTCGCGGCCGAGGACCGTGCGGTCGCCGGCAAGCTCGTGGACCGCCCCGCGGTTGTACCCTTCGCGCACGATGAGCTTCGGCATGCGCGTATGATACCAACCGCGGGGCGGCGCGAGAACGACCTACCGCTGCGTGAAGGACCACTCGTAGGTCCGCGTGGGCCGCTGGGCGGAGAGGCGGATCCAGCCGGTGTTGTCGAGCACCGACACGCGCACGCGGTGCGTGCCGCGACCGAGCGTCCGGTCGAGCCTCCAGGTCCGCGTCAGGCCGGACACGGTCGACGTCGGCGTGACGGCGTAGCCGTCGAGGGTGAAGCCCACGACGTTCGTCGCGTCGGGAACGGTCTCCGCGATGCTGCACCAGAACGCGCCGACGTTCTCCCACCCGGTGCTCGACCGGCGGATCGACGAGCGCGGGTCCAGCAGGTAGTTCGTCCGGCCGTGCAGCGTCTTGAGGATCGTCTCGCGGCAGACGCAGCAGTACGGCTGCGACAGGTCGCTGTTCATGTGGCAGGCCGTCGGGGTCGGATGGTAGATGCCGGTCGCCCAGCCGTCCCCGCCCGCCGAGCAGCCCACAGTCTGGCCGTTGGAGAGCGTCCAGCTCCAGGCGGACCACTTCACGAACGACGGGTTCGAGGCGATCGAGAGATTCGGCCACGACGGCTCCGACCCGGTGTAGTTCCCGCCGGTGACGTACTCGTCGCCGAGGTTGGACGCGGAGTGGGCCATCTCGTGCGTGGCCACGCGGCGCATCGAGGAGCCGTTGTACGCCGTCGCGACGCCCGCGGCGCCGGCGCCTCCGTAGAGGGAGTCGTTGACGAGGATCAGGACGAGGTCGGCGCCCGCGACGCGCGACTTCGCCGAGTTCACGTTGGTCATGTTGCCGACCACGATCAGCCGGCCCGGGAAGCTCTCCCCTCGCGCGGGGGCGTACCTGCAGTCGAAGCAGGTGTTGCGGTAGATCGACTCGAAGGAGTCCGGGCCGACGGGGAGGGTCTTGTCGACGCCCGAATCCGTGGAGATCGTGTTCATCTGCCAGATCCGCACGAAGGCGCGATACGTCGCCCACGGTTCCTTCGCGAGGATCTCGTCGCGGACCGCCGCGGCGTCCGTGGCGAACTTCGTCATCTCGCTCGATCGATACCCCTCGGCCAGGATGACGATGTCGTAGACCGTCGCGCTGCCGCCGATGGGCGCGTGGATCGACTGGACGTACGGCGATCCGTACGTCATGGTGCCGGCCTGGACGGCGCCCGCGATGGAAAGGACGACGGCCGCGAGGCCGAACGCTGTTGCCCTGGTGCGTGGCTTCATCGATGTGCCCCCGTGGTTCGATACCCCTGAATCGCCGCGCGGGACCTTCCCGCGCGACTCGTGGGATGAATCGCGCAGGGCGCCTCGGCCGTCTGACGGAATTCCGGGTATCTCGCCGGCGCTCGCAACATGCTCATCTGTCGTAGGATACGTAGGCGCCGACGCGATCCCTTCACCTCCGCGGACGGACTTGCTAGAGTGCCCGCGTGGACGCTCCCGTCACAGCCGACCTCCGAGCCGGCGTCGAGCTGGCAGCCCGGCTGGGGCTCTGCCCTCCCTCTCTCGCGGCCGGGGAGGCCGACCGGCTGCGCCGCCAGCTCGCCGTAACGTTCGACCCCGCGGGCGTGGCGGAGCGGCTCCACGTGTCCCCCGCCCTCCTCTCCGCCCTCTCGCGCATCGCCGCACGCCTCCCCGCGGACACCCCTCTCGACCAGGCGAGAGAGGCCCTCCTCGCCGAGGGGTTCGGCGTGCCGGGCGGCACGCCGACCGTCTCCAGTGGCCCGACGATCCCGCCCGAATCGATGCTGCCCGCGACCCGCCGCCAGCATCGCCTCCCCTCCCGGCTCGGGCCGTACGAGTTGGGGCAGGAGATCGGCCACGGCGGGATGGGGATTGTCTTCCGCGCGCGGCACCAGAGCCTCGGCGCCCCGTGCGCCATCAAGGTGATGATCGCCGGGGAGCACGCCTCGCCGGAGTCGATCGCGCGCTTCCAGAGGGAGGCCGCAGCGGTGGCGAAGATGGGGAAGCACCCGAACATCGTCACCGTGTTCGACCTGGGCGAGTCGGAGGGGCTGGCCTACTACGCGATGGAGCTCGTCGACGGCGTCCCGCTCGGCGACTGGCGCCGCGAGAGATCCCCCGGGTATCACGAGATCGCCCAGCTTGTGGAGAAGGTCGCGCGCGCCCTCCACTTTGCGCACGAGCACGCCGTCGTGCACCGCGACGTGAAGCCCGAGAACGTGATCGTCCGCGCGGACGGAGAGCCGCAGGTCATGGACTTCGGCCTCGCGCGCGAAATGGGAACGAGCGTCAGGCTATCGACGCCCGGCCAGGTCATGGGGACTCCCTCCTACATGGCCCCCGAGCAGGCCCGGGGGGACCTCGATCACGTCGATCGTCGGAGCGACGTCTACTCGCTGGGAGGCGTGCTGTACGAGCTGCTGGTCGGCGTGCCGCCCCATGCGGGAAAGACGATCGAGGCGGTCCTCGACAGCGTCCTTCGCGGGGAAGTGGTCCCCCCGAGGCGGATCGCGCGGGACGTACCGACCGACCTCGAGACGATCTGCATGAAGTGCCTCTCCCCCGAGCCGTCGCGGCGCTATGCGACGGCGCAGGAGCTGGCCGAGGACCTCGCGCGGTACAGCCGCCGGGAGACGATCGTGGCGCGGCGCGCGGGCACGGTCGAGCGCCTGGCGAGGAAGGCCGTCAAGCACCGCGCCGTAGTGGTGCCCATCGCGATCGTGGTCCTGGCGGCCTCGTCGCTGTCGGCCTGGCTCCTCGACCGGAAGCAAAGGGCCGACGAGCAGCTCGCGCTTCAGGAGGGTCGCGAACGGACGCGGCGCGAGGCCAAGGAGCACCTCGACCTCGGGAGGACGAAGCCGCCCGCGACGGCGGTCGAGGAGTTCACGCGGGCGACGGCGATCGACCCCGCCTGGTCCGAGCCGTGGCTGGAACTCGGCCGTGCGCACATCGTCCTCGAGGACGACGCGGCCGCCCTCTCGGCCCTGAACATCGCGATCGAGACGGCGATCCGGGCCGGCGAGAAGCCCCTCCAGGCACGGTACCTCCGCGGGTGGCTCTACGACACGCGGCTCTTCGACCCGGGGCGGGCCCGCGCCGACTACCTCGCGACGGTCGAGCTGGACCCCGACAGCGACCTCGCGCTCCTCTCGCTCGGCGCGATCCACCTCCGCGCCCTGGAGAGCACCCGGGCGGTCGAGTGCTTCCGGCGCGCCGCCCGCGCGAACCCCCAGAACCCGGAGCCCCTCGTCCACCTCGCCCGCGTGGCGTGGAAGGGCGGCCGGTTCGACGTCTCGGTGGAGATGGCCGAAAAGGCGACCCTGATCGACCCCGGCCACCGGGCCGCGGAGGCGATCGCGCTCGCGGCGGAGGCCGCTGAGAGCGGGCATGCCGGTTCGGACTTCGTCGATCGAATCGTGCGGCTTTGCGCCCGGGACCCGGAGCTGATCGTCGTCCTCGCCCAGGGGCTGGCGAGGCTGGACGGGGGGAAGGTGTCCCGCAGCCTCCTCGATCGCGCCCTCGAGATCGCCCCCAGGAACCCGCGATGCCAGGTCGAGATCGCCCTCTGGGCGCAGACCAACGGGCTCTCCCCCGAGCAGATCATCGGGTACTACGACCGGGCGGTCGAATTCGCGCCCCGGGACTGGACCGCTCCGCTGTACCGGGGGTCAGGCTACGTGAGCCGCGGCAAGGCGGAGGACCTCATGCGGGCGAAGGCGGACTTCGCCAGGGTGATCGCGCTCGATCCGGCCATTCCAAACGTGTGGATCCTGCGCGCCCTCGTCTCAGACCAGGAAGGGCGTCATCTGCAGGCCCTCGACGAGGCCGCGCGCGGGCTCGCGCTCAACCCCGACCCCGCGTGGGCGGCCTCCGCCGAATTCACCCGTATGGTCGTCCACCACGACCTCGCGGAGCCGGAGGCCGCGCTTGACTGCATCCGACGCGCGAGGGCGGACGAGCAGGCCCGCGACGAGCTGGTCCGCGGATCGACGTGGGGGGCCATTACGGCGCCCCAGGGCGAGTTTCTCGCGATGTGGGAGGCGATCCTCCTCGAGCAGGTGGGAAGGTACGAGGAGGCGCTGGCGGCGCTTGACGCGGGGGCCGATGCGGAGGAGTGGGAGTTCGAGACCCTCTGGGAGCGAGGCCAGCTCCTGCTCCTGCTGGAGCGGTACCCCGAGGGAGCGGAGGCACTCCTGGAGGCCGCGGAGATGACTCCGCTCGACGAGGAGACGAGGGCGCAGCTCGACCCGATGGTGAGGCGGATCCACGCGGCGATCCGGGCCGCGGACGACCCAGGCGACCCTCCGCGGATCCTCGACCCGATGGTGAACATGCTCTGGATGCTGGCGAGGGCCCAGGGCGAGAAATCGGGCTACGTCGGGACGGGTCTTGCGGACATGAGCCGATCGCAGTGGACGCTGTGGAGGAAGGCGGGCGACAAGGACGGGCTCTTGGCCGCAGCGAAGCGATGGGCGAAAGTCGCCCCGAAGTCCCCCTCCGCGCTCTACCACCTCGCTGCGGCGTACGCCTTCGCCGGGCAGGCCGCGGAGGCGTCCAAGGCGCTCGATGACGCGGAGAAGGCGGGGTTCCGGGACTGGGCGCGGGTCCGGACCGCATCCGAGTTCGATCCGGTCCGCGGGGACCCCTCGTTCCGGCCCCGTTGACAAGGTGCCGCGGCGCTTCCTCGCCGTGATGGCGCCCCGTATACTGCTGCCGCGTCCATTGAGGCGGACATGGGAGAACACACACCGCCCCTCCTCCAGCAGGTCCTCGACGTCGTCGCGCGGCCCGAGGGGTCGGAGCAGCGTCTCGCGGAGATCGTCCGTCAGCACGCCGCGGCGGAGGTCCTCGAAGCGGCGGAGAAGCTCGCGGACGACGGCGCGCGGCGCACCTTCCTCGCGGCGGCCGCGGGGAGGTACCGATCGGCCGGCCGCGCCGCCGAGGCCATCCGCTTCCTCCAACGGTGCGCCGAGCTGGCCACGCAGCCCGCGGATGCTGAGCGCGTGTGGATGGACCTGGTCGCGGCGTACGAGTCCATGGACCGGCTGGAGGACGCGACCGAAGCCTGCCGGAGCGCCATCGAGGCGGCGCAGGCGGCCGCGGCGCCCGATCGCGAGGGGCGCTACGCCAATCGCCTGGGCACGCTCCTCCACCAGCGCGGCGACAAGGACGGCGCGCGCGCGGCCTATGAACGGGCCCTGGCGCTCCGCGAGGGGCAGCCCCCCGACCGCGCGCGCGTGAACGCCCTCCTCAACCTCGCGACGCTCCTGCGCGAGTCCGGCGACCCGCGCCGCGCCCGCGAGCGCGCGGCGGAGGCCGCGGCCGTAGCGGGCTCCGTCGACGCCTCGCGCATCGCGGCCGCGGAGGCCCTCGCGGCGCACTCGGCCCTGGAGGCCGACGACCTCGACGGGGCCGCGAAGGCCCGCGCGCGCGCCCAGGAGCGCTTCCGCGCCGACGGCGACCGCGCGGGGGAGTGCGACCTCCTCCTCGAGCAGGCCTCCATCCTCCTCCGCCGCGGGCGCTCCGACCTCGCCGCGAGCCTCCTCGACGCGATCGCCGCCCCCGTGCCGGACGGCGCGAGGACTCGCTACGAGGCACTTCGCTCCAAGACCCAGGCGGCCCCCGCGGCCCCGGACCGTCGAGGGAGGCTCCTCGCCCGCGTCAACGACGTCCTGGCGGCGATCCTCGTCCGCCGGGACCCGCGCGCTCTCCTGCGGGAGGTCGTCGACGCCGCGGTCGACCTCCTCGGCGCGGAGCGCGGATTCTGCCTCCTCAACGCCGACGGGCAGATCGACGTCTTCGTCGCGCGGAACATGGACAAGGAGTCGGTGCAGGGGGCGGATGCGAAGATCAGCCGCCACATCGCGGAGCGCGCGGCGAAGCAGGGGCTCGCTCTCCTCACGGGCCAGGCCGCGCGGGACCCGTCGCTCGCGGGCGTGGCGAGCATCGAGCAGAAGCAGATCCAGTCGGTCTGCTGCGTGCCGCTCAAGGTCGGCGACCGGATCCTGGGGGCGCTCTACCTCGACAACCGGATGCGCGAGGCGGCCTTCGGGGCCGAAGACCTGGAGGCGCTTGAGACGCTCGCGCGCCCCGCGGCCGTGGCGCTCCTCCACGCGCAGCTCCACGAGGAAAACGCGCGGTCGCAGAAGGAGCTGGAGCGCGCGAACGCGCAGCTTCGGCTCACGAACCAGCAGCTCCGGGTGCGCGTCGAGGAGGCCACCAAGCAGCTCAAGCGCGCCAAGGAGGAGCTCTCGGGGCGCGAACAGTACGGGGAGATGGTCGGCCAGGGGCGCGGGATGCAGGACCTGTTCCGCGTGCTCGAGCGGATCGAGCCGAGCGAGGAGCCGGTCCTGATCACGGGGGAGAGCGGCACGGGGAAGGAGCTTCTGGCGCGCGCGGTGCATGGGCACTCGCCCCGGAAGGGCGGGCCGTTCGTGTCGATCAACTGCGCCGCGGTGCCGGAGTCGCTGCTCGAGAGCGAGCTCTTCGGCCACGTGAGGGGGGCCTTCACCGGGGCCACGGGGGACCGCGCGGGGCTCTTCGAGGAGGCGAAGGACGGCACGATCTTCCTGGACGAGATCGGGGAGATGCCGCCGTCGATGCAGTCCAAGCTGCTGCGGGTCCTCCAGGAGAAGGAGGTCCGGCGCGTCGGAGGGAGCGGCGTGCGGAAGGTGAACGCGCGGGTGATCACGGCGACGAACCGGGTCCTCCGCGACCGGATCAAGGCGGGCGAGTTCCGCGAGGACCTCTTCTACCGGATCAACGTGATCCACCTGAACCTCCCCCCGCTCCGGGAGCGGCGCGAGGACATCCCGGTCCTCGCGAGCCACCTGTGGGAGAAGATCCAGAAGGCCGCGGCGAAGGACCCGACGCCGCTCGACGAGGCGGTCCTCGCGAAGCTCTCCGCCCACGACTGGCCGGGAAACGTCCGGGAGCTGGAGAACGAGCTGCGCCGCATCCAGGCCCTCGGCGGCGTGGCGCCGCTCACGGACACGCGCGTGACGCCAAGGAAGACCGCCCCGGCGGACCTCCGCTCGCTGGAGGACGTGGAGCTGGAGCACATCCGCCTCGTCCTCTCCGCCTCTGGGAACAACGTCACTCAGGCGTCGAAGGTCCTCGGCATCGGCGTGGCCACGCTCTGGCGATGGGTCAAGAAGCACAAGATCCCGACCTAAGCGCAGAGGGGGCCCCTCGCGGAGCCCCCTCGTTGGTCGAGTCGGCACTACGGATAGTACACCCACTCCTCGGGGCCGAAGGTGTAGACGTAGGCCGGCCCGTTCGCCCCGGTCGGGTCGACGCCGTAGCCGTCGAAGCTCACGACGCGACGGAAGTAGATCCAGGTCCCGGTCTGGCCAGGCTGCGGGTCGGAGCGGCCAATCGTGATGTAGCCGTTGTAGTACGCCTCGCTGAGCCACTGGCCCGTGACGACCCACTGCACGGGGTTCGGGTCGTTGATGCCGAAGCTCGGGCCCGTGGTCGTCGTCCCACCGCCGGTCCCGCCGCCGGTCCCGCCGCCGCTCGCGGGATTTCCGAACACCTGCATGCTGGCGCTGTAGAGGGCCGTGTCGTCCTGCAGGACGCAGTGCAAGATCCCCGCACGCAGGGCCGCATCGATCTTCGACACGTCCTGCACGTCGAACTCGATCGTGGTTCGCTTGCCGGCCTCGTACGCCTCGAAGTTGTTGAAGATGGTGTACGACTCGTCGTTGTCGTCCAGGCAGTGGAACGTGTCGGTGTCGATGAGCTGCCCGATGGGCTTGATGTCGAGCGTGAACCGCACGCCCGTCACCTGGAAGTCGGTCGGCAGGGACACGTCGAAGCGCACGGGGACCCACCCGTCGACGCTGTGGTCCCCGAAGTGCACGACATCCATCCCCTCCGGGACGATCTTCCGGATGGCCGCGTCAGGCCCCGCCGTCCCAGTGTAGGTTTCCGCCTGCGCCTCGGTGACGCCGAGGAGCGACAGGCCCAGAACGACCGCGCAAGACGCTCGATTCAGGAAGGAGAAGATGTTCAGCATGAGTGGAACTCCAAAAGGTGAACGCTGATTGGATGCGCAACCCGAGTGCCACTCATGAACATGATGCGCCACAATGACTTGTGTCGCTTGATGGGTCCTCCAAGCCGAGCGCCGTATCAGTCTGATTCGCTGGAGTGATTCGATCTACCTGGGCCCCACGGAGTCGGGGGCGCAGGTTCGGAAGCGGTCCCCCCACGGCGTGCGCCACTCCCCGCTCCACCGTCGGCCGCGCGTATTGAGGACCACGACGCGTCCGTCGGACGTGGCGACGATCAGCTCGACACGGCCGTCGCCGTCCATGTCGGCCGCGATCGGCGAGGCCTCGATCAGCGCGCCGGCTTCCCAGCACCAGCGGAGCTCCCCCGTCCCGCCTTCGAGGCACGACACGCGGCCGTTCTCATCGGCGACGATCACCTCCGTGGCGCCGTCGCCCTCGAGGTCGACCCCGAGCGGACAGGCCGTCACGACGCCCCCTGCCTCGTGCCTCCAGAGGACCTTCCCGGCGACGGGATCAATCGCCGCGACCTGGTTCCGTGCGGCCGCGACGTGGATCGGATTCCCGCCCGCGCTCCCCCACTCGACGTGCGAGGCCCTCGGGAAGCCGGGGCAGGGCTTCGATCCGCGCTGCCCGGCGCGCGTCTCGAGGACCTCGCCCGTCTCCTGGACGACCCAGACGACGGCGCCGTCCGGCGACCTTCGCGGATCGGCCCTGAACGACCCCTCACGCGTCTCCCTCCACCGCTCCGCGCCGTCCGCGGCAAGGCCGATCAGGTTCCCGTCGATGTCGGCGACGACGAGCTCGCCGGGACCCAGGAACTCCGGCGCGGACGCGAACGACCCGGCCAGCTCCTTGACCCACTCCACCCCTCCGGTCTCCGCGTCGAGGCAGTGGATCGCGCCCGAGGGCTCCCTCTTCTCCAAGGGATCGGTGCGCCAGTCGGCAAGGACGACCTCGGCCCGCCCGTCCGAGTCGAGGTCCGCGACGATCGGGGAGGCGTGGAAGTGGACATCCCACCCGTCGACCTGAGGGGCGTACCGCCAGGCCTCCTCCCCCGTCCGCCCCCGAAGGCGCGCGGCCCGACCTCCCCATGCGGCCACCAGCACATCCCCGCCCGCGGTGGCCGGCCGCACGGCCGCCTGCCCGCCCAGCGAGGTCTTCCAGAGGAGCCTCCCCGTGCGCCCCTCCAACGCGTACGCGTGGCTGTCGAGGGACGAGAAGACGACGTCGGGCGTCCCGTCCATCGTCAGGTCCATAAGCGTCGGGGGGCGGCGCACCGAGTGCCCCGTCGACCAGGACCACAGGACCTTCCGCCCAGGAATGAGCTGGAGCGTCCCGTCCGAGAGGGACACGGCGGCGTCCAGGAGGCCATCCGCGTCGACATCGGCGAGGGCGAAGCGCGCCGACGACGGACGGGCGAAGGGGATCTCGGCGAGTACGCGCCCCGAAGAGAGATCCACGACGTAGAGCTCACTCCCCGAGAGGAAGACCATGTCGCGCGCCCCGTCCGCGTCCATGTCGGCCAGCATGAAATTGCCCACGGGCGAGCCCGGGAGGCTCCACGACGAGCGGACCCGGCCGTCGGCCTCGCGGATCTCGACCCGATCACGGTCGACCATCGCGACCAGACACGCGGTCTCGCCCGCACGGAGCGGTCCGGCGGCGAGATGGCCGACCCTGTGGGTGCTCGGCGGGGTCTGCCAGAGTCGCTCGAGGGGACGGGTCCGATAGACGTGGATCGATCCGTCCCCGTACCGCGCCACGACTTCCCGCGCGCCGTCCCCGTCGAGGTCCCGGGAGAGGAGGGCGAAGCGCTCCCAGGAGATCGGGGGCGTCTCGATCCGATCCAGCTCCTTGTCGAGCCCCTCGACCAGGGAGAGTGAGGTCGCGTGATGGATGGCGCACCGGCGCGGGTCGTCCGACAGCACGACCTGGAGGCACGGGGGGTCCGCGGCGTGCTGCCCGATCCCGCTCCCGGTCCGCAGGTCGAGGGCCTCGATGGCCCCATCGTAGGCGATCCAGAGCTCGGCGGCCCGTTCCTTGGAGGACTCGAAGAGCGCCGGGTAGGCGCCGACGCGGCCGACACGGGGCGCGGCCTGGACCCATGCGTCCTTCCCGCTCCCCCAACGAGCGGCGCGCAGCCCTCCCGCAGGCTCGAGCGTCAGAAGCTCGGGCGTCCCGTCGGGCTCGATGTCGACGGCCAACGGCTCCGCGAGCGGGCCCGCGGCCTGCGTCTTGCCGAGACTCGCTCCGTCGCGCCCGCCGAGGAACGCCACCTCCCCGTTCTCGCAGACGACGGCGATCACGGGCGGGCCGCCGGGCGTGAGCGGCGTCGAAAGCGGCGAGACCGGCTGCGGAAACCGCGCCTGCCAGAGGAGCGCGGGCGGGAGGGTCACGCGCAGGTCTACGGGGGCGCCCTCGCGGAGATCGAAGGCGAGCCTCGCGCGCCCACTGCCCTGCTTCTCCACGACGGCTTCGTAGCGATCCGTGGCGATCTCCTCGTCCACGTCGGAGAGCCTGCGGAAGGGCTCTCCCTGCTTCGGCAGGAATCTCACCGAGCAGTCGGGCGGGTCCGTGACGATCCGCACGCGCTCGCGGATCCGCTCGAGGTTCACGGGCACGACGGACGATTCGGCGCGTTCGACGACGTAGGGGAACTCGACGGGGACGTATCCCTCGCGAGAGACGGCGACGGCGTGCGTCCCCGCGTCGAGCGGGAGGCGCTCCACCGCGTCGGCGCGGACCGGCGCCCCGCCGTCGATGCGGACGCGCGCGTCGGCGGGCCGGATGCGAAGGGTGAGGTGGCCGGGGCGGGTCGCCCAGAAGGCGGCGGAGCTGACGGACACGGCGAGGAGCGCGGCCACGACGCCGGCGGCGACCCAGTGCCTCCGAGCGAACCGCTTCACGCGCCAGGCGACGCTCGGCGGCCGCGCGTGGATGGCCTCTCCCGTCAGGAACCGTTGGAGGTCCTCCGCGAAGGCGGCCGCGGTCGGATACCGCCGTGCGCGCTCCTTTTCGAGACAGCGAAGGACGATGACGTCGAGGTCGCGCGGGACGCGCTCGTTCCGCCGCGAGGGAGCCACGGCGTCGAGGAGGCGGACCGCCTGGAGCTGGGCGAAGAGGTCGGTGTGCAGTCCGCAGGGCGGGGCGCCGGTGAGGGCCTCGTAGAGGACGGCGCCAAGGGAGTAGACGTCGGCGCGGGCGTCGAGGTCGCTCCTGGCCTCGGCCTGCTCGGGGCTCATGTAGGCGGGGGTCCCCAGGAGGTCGCCCGAGACGGTGAGCGAGCTCGACCCCTCGCCATGCGCGAGGCCGAAATCCGCAAGGTGCGGGACGCCCGCGCGGTCGAGGAGGACGTTCGCCGGCTTCACGTCCCGGTGGATGATCCCGGCCCGGTGGGCGCAGTCGAGCGCGCCGGCGACGGCGCGGACGAGGTCGACCGCCTCGCGCGGCGGCATCACGCCGCGGGCGATCCGGTCGCGGAGGCTCTCCCCCTCCACGAGCTCCATCGCGTAGAACAGGCATCCCTGGTCCTGCCCCATCGCGTAGACGCGCACGATGTTCTCGTGCTCCAGCTTCGCGACGAGGGAGGCCTCGCGGAGGAACCGCTCGGCCGCGACGGCGGTGGGCGCCGCGGCGAGGGCGAGGACCTTGAGCGCGACCTTGCGGCCGAGGCGCTCCTGCTCGGCGAGGTAGACGACGCCCATCCCCCCGCGGCCGAGCTCGCGCTCGATGCGGAACTCGCCGAGTCGGGCGGGGTGGGTCGGCAATCCGCCGGCGGGCAGCGTCTCGTCGTCCTTGTAGAGCATCCTGCGGCTGGTGTAGCGCCGACGGGGCCGCCCTTCAAGGAAATCGCGCGGGCGCCGCCGCTTCCGGGAACCTCGAGCGCGACCTGAAGCGTGCGACATGGGGAGACGCGACCGGCCCATGATGGGCATCTCGATTTGAGCCGATCGGGGAGACCCTCGCCGCAAGTCCTTACGCGACAAGGGCGGAATCGTGGCAGGCCTCGTGCGTAAGGAAGGACATCGTCTGACTCGAGAGGAGGCCGCCATGAGTACCGACCCCGTTCGTACGGCGCTTGCCCGAGTAGCCTTGCTTCGCGCGGTGTTGAGCGGCCTCGCGATCGTCGCGGTGCTGCTGCCGTGGAACTCCCGCGGTTGCCTGTCTGGGACGTACGAGGGGTACCAGAGGACCTGGGCCGTGTACTTCCCGCTCCTCTCGGCGGGGCCTCTCCTGATCGCCCTCGTCTCGCTCGGGGTCCTGCAGCGGATGGGCCGCGCGAGCACGACGCGGGTGGGCGGCCTTCAGTCGGTCGGGCTGTGGGTGCTCGACATCGTATGGCAGGCGCTGCCGATGGCCGCGTGGTGGCTCGTCCCCGAGATGACGATCAGCAGCTGCGGCTGGCAGGACCCACGGCTCGCGGAGCTCTCCCCGCGCATCGGACAGGTGCTGTCTCAGGGAAGCCTGGCCGCGTGCGCGGTGCTTCTCCTCGGCGTCGAGCCGCTCCTCCTCTTCCTCGCCCTCCGGAGGCGGTCGATCGTGGTGGCCCGGATCGCCCCGGCCGGCGCGTAGCGGCGCTGAGCGTGGGGAATCAATCCACACCCGGTGGGAAAACGCGCGGCAGCGGCGAGCTGCGTCGTCGGGGCGCCTCTCCGCAACCCGTTGGTAGGACTCGGGTGGCCTCTCCCCCGCCTCCTGGCAGGCGCATTGCCCCATGATGGGAGTCTCTTTGGAGGACTTCGTCATGAAGCGAATCGTGTGGGCCGTCGGGTTCCTGTCCGTGGTCTCCCTGGCGCAGGCGGGAGGGGTCGTCTGCGCGATGGGGGGGCACCCGAGGATCGAGACGCCCGGGCTCGTGGACCTCCTGAACGAAGGGGAGATCTCCCACGAGCGCCTGGACGACATCCGTCACTTGCAGGAGCGCCTCGCGACGCGGATCGACGCCGTGAAGGGCGTGTTCGTCGCGTACGGCCCGGAGGCCGTCCCGAAGGGGGCCACGATCGCGCGGATCGTGGAGTCCGACATGGCGGACCGTCTGCGCGCAGTCTGCCTCGTCGTCCCCCCGCAGGACGAGCTGTTCCGCCTCGCGACGGAGGGATACGAGAGCTTCGAGCAGGCGCCCGACGGGACGTACCGCTCGACGGGGAAGCTGTTGCCGTGCGAGCTCTGCTCGGCGGTGCAGTCGGCGGCGTTCCGTCCCCTTGACGCCCCCGAGGGCGCCGGCGGAGAATTGCCCGGGGCGCGGATCGCGCGGTCGCACGAGGCGAACGCGGTCCTGGCCGCCTGGCGCGAGGGGCTGCGCGGGATCCTCTCCGCGGAGGAGTGGAGCAAGCTCGTGTCGTTCCAGCGCGACTGGCTCCATAAGACGGTCGCATCGACGGTCGCGGCGGACCCGCGCGCGGAGGACGCGTGCGAGGAGTGCCTCAAGCTGAAGTGCTCGCTCTGCGCGGCCGTGATGGAGGGGATCCGCCAGGCGCACAACGCGAAGGAGTAGTCCGATGGAACTGGTCGCATGGAATTGGGCCGACCTCCTCCTGGGGCTCTGGGTGCTGATCGCGCCCGGGAGCCCCGACGCCGGGCCGTGGGACTACGTGGACCAGGACGGCCGCTCGGCGAGGCTCACGGTCGCGGACGGCGGGGAGCGCGACGGGAAGGCCTTTCTCAAGGTGACCGTGGTCGCGCAGGCGTTCCGCGCGAACCAGCGCAAGTTCACGCTCTGGGTGCACCGCGACGGGGAGCAGGTCACGGTGCTCGAGGGGGTCTCGCTCGACGCTGGGAATCCGGTCTGCGTCGGCGAGATGCCGAGCCTGGCGCCGGACGCGACGTGGATGGTGAGCGGGAAGAAGACGTTCACCGTGGTGAAGACCGGGCCGCCGGGGCGGGCGCGCGTCGGGGCGCGCGAGGTCGACGACGCGCAACCCGTGATCTACCGGTGCGACGGGGAGTACGTCCGGGCGCTCATCTCCCCCACCGCGGGGATCTGCCGCCTCGAACGCCTCGAGAAGCCCGTCGACGACGCGCCATCGCAGTCGTTCGACGTGGAGGCCCTCCGCCCGATCGAGCGGGCGCAGCTCGTTCGGACGGGGAAGGCGCTCGGCAAGCCGCGCGTGTCGCTGCTGGCGAGGCCGATCGACGCCGGCGCGAAGGCGGCCTTCCCGTGGCTGGAAGGGGAGCGTCCGATCGACCCCTCCGTGGAGCTGGGCGAGATCGAGAAGCGCACGTACGACGTCTGCTACGAGGACCGGGAAGACCTGCTGCTGCACATGGAGACGATCCGCCGCGCGGTCCACTATCTGATGGCGAAGGACGGGGCGCTCCTCGCGGCGGGCGACGAGGGGCTCTCGCGCGTCCGAGGGTTGATCGACCGGCAGGAGAAGATGACGCTCTATCGGAAGGCGGAGAAGGAGGAGGGGAGCTGGTCGAGTTGGTTCGACATGGGCTGGACGGTGTGCCTGGCGCACGAGGCGGGGCTGTCGTACGAGAACGAGGGGATCACGTACCTGGTGATGGCGCGCAGGGGATTCCCGGAGCAGCCTGTGATCCGCCTGGCGCTCTCGTTCGCGTTCGAGCAGGCGGGCCTGGAGGAGGACGCCGCGGAGCAGATGCTGGCGGCGCTCGACCTCTCGGCGAGCGGCTTCGCGGGCCGCGACCGGCTGCTCGGGACGCTGCGCGCGGGGCGCGACGACGCGACGTGGCGCAAGGCGATCGACGACGCGCGCGGGCTGGTGGAGCGGCTCAGGCCGCCGGTGCGCGTGCGCGTGGTGTTGCGGAACGGCCAGGAGGTCGCCGGGGAGCTCCTCGAGTACGGGGCCTCGGGCTACCGCGTGAAGGTCGGCCGCGAGGTGCGGCAGTTCGCGGAGGCGGACGTCGACCACGTGGTCTTCGAGAAGTAGGGAGGCCCGCTACTTCTCTGGCTCCCGTCGGGTCATGCGATAGAATACCCGCAGGAGGATGCGATGACGGCGCGAGACTTCGGCATGCCGGACGACCCGCAGAGGACGGCCGAGTAGGAGGTGCGTCCGTATGTCGGGCTTCCGCCTTCCGAGCGCTACGCCCGCTTCCTCGACCTCATGTCCTATCTGGAGCGCATCTGGCGCTCTCTCCCGGCGAAGCGACGGCGGCAGTACGAAGAGGCGAACGACCGGCTCGACGACGCCGGTCGTTGGTGGGAGCGGGTTCCCGTCCGATGAGCTTCGCGCCGCAGATTGACGAAGCCGTTCGGCAGTCCGTCCGGATCTTCGAGGGGATGGGCATCCGTTACGCCATCGGCGGGGCGGTCGCCATGGCGTTCGACGGCTACCTGCGCGGCACGCGCGACGTGGACATGGCCGGGGGAACAGTACGGTGGGGGGCAAGCAGGACCCGACGTCCTGGGGTCCCTTGAGCATCTCACGCTCGCTACTTCCCGCGGGGCGGGGGCGTCCGTAGGCAGTAGATCCAGCCGTCGTTCGCAGCGAGGATGATCTCCTTCCGACCGTCGCCATCCACGTCCACCGGGACCGCCCCCGCCTCGATGATCGTCCCCTGCGTACGGAAGGTCCACGCGAGCGCTCCGGTCCGCGCGTCGAGGACGCGGAGGCACCCGTCGCCGAAGCAGGCGATGACCTCGAGGGCCCCGTCCCCGTCCAGGTCGTCCACGTCGATGTGGCCCTGCACCATCGCCTGGCCCTCGAGCCCTTCCGTCGGGATCCCGTACTTCCAGCGGACCTCACCTCCCGCCGTGAGGCACATCACGCCGCGCCGCGCCGCGCCCGTGAGGACCTCCGGCGTCCCGTCGCCGTCCACGTCCCGCACGACGGGGCGCCTGAGCCCGCCGGCCCCGGAGGACTTCCAGACCTCGGCGCCGTCGGACCCACGCAGGCAGACGAGGTCCCAGGGCATCTTCCACTGGCTCGTGATCAGCTCGACGCGGCCGTCGCCGTCGAGGTCGGCGACCGCGGGGCCGTCGTCGATCCGCGCTCCGAACTCCTTCCGCCAGCGTTCCGTCCCCGTGGTCGCGTCGAGCGCGACGAACCGACCGTCGTTGAAGCCCGCGACGACCTCGAGGGGGGGCTTCCCGTCCAGCTCGACGACCTGCGGCGTCACCCAGCCCCCCTTCCCTGCCTCGTATGTCCACCGGGGCTCCCAGGTCGTGCCGTCCAGGCAGTAGAGCGAGCGTACCGAGTCCCAGGTTGTGTAGAGGATCTCCATGGCCCCGTCGCCGTCCACATCCGCAACGGCAGGCGTGATGTACGACTCGGTCGACCTGCGCTCCCGCAGGGACTTCGCCGTCTCTCCCGAGTTGAGCCGCAGGCTGAACTCTCCGGAAACGCGGGAGATTGAGAGCAGGTCACAACCTCCCTTCGGCCTCGAAACGGGCTGCGGCGCCCTCATCGACTCCCCCGGGGCCCACGCCAGATTCTCTCCGGTGCGGCCGTCCAGGAGGCAGATCCCCGCATCGGGGACGATCCTCCCGAAAACACCGAGGTCGACGTCGCCGTCCGCGTCGAAATCCCCGGTGACAGGGGTCGCGAGGATCGGCTCCCCGAATACGCGGCGCGCCCACACGACCTTGGGTCCGAGCGCCAGCATGGGCCCGGGCCCCATCGCCAGGAGGTCCAGGTAGCCGTCGCCGTCCAGGTCTGGAGAACCAGCCACTCGTCTTGCGGCCTTGGGGAGGAGGCAGGAGCCGACCCGGCGACCCTCGAGGTCGACGGCGACGACCGAGCCATCATGGCAACCGAATGCGAATTCGGACCGACCATCGGACTCCCAGTCGAGCGCCACGACGGGCGTCGCGATGCCCTCGGGCGTGAGGTACTCCCACATGACCTCGCCGCTGTCGCCTCCACGGCGAAGCAACTTGCGTCCATTGGTCTCGAACAGGGCGAGCGGGCCACCCGGCGGCCCGGACATGCCGCAAAGCCCCACAACCGGCTGCACCCAGCGAGGCGATCCGGTCCTTCCCTCGAGCAGTGTCAGCCTCGCGATACCCTCCCTGCCGGGCCAGGCATCCCGTTGGAGGAACTCCGCCACACCGTCGCCGTCGACATCTCCGACCAGGACGTGAGGAGTCCTGACCCAGTACCTGTCCCCGGAGCTCCACATCACCCGCCCATCTCGCGCCGAAAGGGCGCAATCATGGACATGGAGGCTGCGGTCTCGGACGCGGAGGGGGACGAGGACGTCCTGTTCCTGATCTGAGTCCAGGCATGCGACACTGAGGACGGGGAGGCCGGCGACCCCCCACTCGAGCACCTCGCGTAGGTACTCCGAGTCCCCCTTACCCAGGTCGGGATCGGGCAGCGTGGTGCGCCAGAGGACCGTGCCCTCCCGGGGATCGAGCGCAATCACCTCGCCGGACGTGTGGACATACCACCGCGGAATGGAACGCTCCGCCCAGCCGGAGGACAGGACGAGGCCCTCGACGGGCTGGAACCAGAGGACCGCGCCGTCCTTGCCGGAGTGGGCCGAGACGACGCCCTCCCACGCAGACGCGACGAGGACTTCGGGCCGGCCGTCCCCGTCCACGTCCTTGACGACGGGGCGCGTCATCGGCGCGACTGCGACTCGACCCTCGAGGGGAGGCGTGGAACGCTCCCACAGTGTCCGCGGAGACTTCTCTCCCTGGTGGGCCCGCCCCGACCAGGCCGTGACCCGGGCCCCCTCCTTGTCGCTGCGCACGGCCACCACGTCGAGGACCTGGTCGCCGTCCAGGTCCGCGATCGTCGCGGGACAGGCAAGCGACTCGCCGACGGTCACGGACCAGAGGGTCCGGTCGTGCCACGGGTCCACCGCGTGAATCGTGAAGAAGTTCCGGTAGGCAACGTCGACTCGCCCGTCCCCGTCGGCGTCGCCCATGGGGAGCAGATCGTACTGGGCGCCGCGCTCCTGGCGCGACCAGGCAAGGGCACGCGGCAGGTACACGAACCCGCTCCTGGTCGCGCCCGTCTCGGCGGTCCAGTCCAGGGCCACGTCGTAGTGCCCCTCCTTGCGCGCGAGGATGGAGTGGCGCCCGGTGTCGACGGAGAAATTCCGGAGCCGAGACCCGTAGTCGGTTCCGTCGACGAGGACGGAGCCTCCCCCCGGCTCGACCTCCAGCTCGAACACTCCGCTCTCGTGCTCCAGGGCGACGGCGACCTCGTGGAGGCCTCCACGGGAGACGTCGACGACCGACTCGCGCGTCACGAAGCCCGCCGCGGAGACGACCACGCGATGGAGGCCCGCCGGGACGTTGCCGCTCGCGCCGCCCTCGATTGGCGGCAGCGACTCCTCGCCAACGGTGACCCGGGCGGGACGGTACGGCTTCCCCTTCCAGCTCGCATGTACGACGACCTTCCCCGGGCGGGTCCAGCGCCAGACAGCGGCGGGGAGGCCGACCAGGAGGAGCAGCGCGAGGGCGCCCGCGAGCACGCGGTTGCGATCCGCCCAGCGCACGGCCCGGTAGGCAATCGAGGGGCGCCTCGCGCGGATCGGCTCGCGGCGGAGGAAGCGGTCGATGTCGTCCGCGAGTTCGCCCGCGGAGGCATACCGGCGCTCCGGCGTTCGCGCCATCGCGGTCATGCACAGCGTCTCCACGTCGCGAGGCAGCCTCGGCGCGATCCGCCGGGGTGGAATGGGCTCCCCCTCAGCCGCGTTGCGGAGGACGTCCATGACGGAGTCCCCCTTGTGGGGCCGTTCGAGCGTGAGGACCTCGTAGAGGACTGCGCCGAGCGAGTAGACGTCGGCGCGGGCGTCGAGGTGCCGGGCCGAGCCCCGCGCCTGCTCGGGCGACATGTAGGCGGGGGTCCCGATGACCATCCCGGAGGCGGTGAGCGTCGCGTCGCCACCCACGCGACGGGCAAGGCCGAAGTCGGTGAGCCGGGGGCGCCCCGTCGGGTCGATGAGGATGTTCCCGGGCTTCACGTCGCGATGGATGACGCCTCGCTCGTGGGCGAAGTGGAGCGCGCGGGCGACCTCGCGGACGAGGCGGAGGGCCTCCTCGACGTCGATCCGCTCCCTCTTGAGCGCGTGATCGAGCGAGCGGCCGGGGACGTACTCCATCGAGAAGTACGGCATGTCGTCCGCGGCGCCGACCTCGTAGAGTGCGACGATCCCGGGGTGCGAGAGGGCGGCGACGCTCGCGGCCTCCCGGCGGAACCGCTCGATCTCCTCCTCGGAGGCCGTGGCCGCGCCGCGCATCACCTTCAGGGCGACCTCGCGGCCGAGTTCGACGTCTCGGGCGCGGTAGACGACGCCCATGCCTCCCTGGCCGAGGACCTCGATCACCTCGTACCGTCCGACCCGCGCGCCCGGCCGCATGCGCCCCTCGGTCCGCGTGCCGCCGCCCGCGGCGAGGTCGGCGGCGAGCGCGGTGGCGGCTCCCGACGCGGAGGAGCCGTCGGTCCTCGGGGGGAGCCTGAGCGTCGGGCACTCCCCCTCGGGGTGGGCGCCGCCGCAGGAGGGGCACGTGGAGGGCGCGGGGGACGGGTCCATGCGATCGCCTCGGGCCAGCACTCCTCTACCACGGGCGCGTCGATCCGGCCAGACTTCGGAAGTGCGCGCAGCACATTGCCGAGCGGACGGACAGGCGCTAGAATCCCTCCCCCATGGACATCGCCACCAAGCTCGAGGACCTCCGGGCCCGCGGCCTTCCCGCCATCTCCTTCGAGCTCTTCCCGCCGAAGACGCCCGAGGCGGAGGAAACCCTCCTGCGGAAGGGCCTGCCGGAGCTCGCGGCGCTCGACCCGTGCTTCATCTCGCTCACCTACGGCGCGGGAGGGAGCACGCGAGGCAGCACGCTGAGGATCGCGGCCCACGTCGCGCGGGACCTCCGCGTGGACGCGATGGCGCACCTGACGTGCGTGGGTGCGACACGGCCCGAGCTCACGGCGTACCTGGAGGAGGCCCGGGGTCAGGGGATCGAGAACATCCTCGCCCTGCGGGGCGACCCGCCCGCGGGGCAGGCGAGCTTCCGTCCCGTCGAGGGCGGATTCACGCGCGCCGTGGAGCTGGTGCAGCTCCTCAGGTCGATGAACGGCTTCTCCATCGGCGTGGCCGGCTTCCCCGAGGGGCACCCCGACTGTCCCGGCGACAAGTACCTGAACTGGGAGCACCTCAAGCAGAAGGTCGACGCGGGCGCGCAGTTCGTCATCACGCAGCTCTTCTTCGACAACCGGGCCTACTTCGAGTTCGCGGAGTACATGAAGGGGCGCCTCGGAGTGCGGGTCCCCATCGTCCCGGGCATCCTGCCGTTCCTGAGCGCCGCCCAGCTCCGCCGCATGACGAGCATGTGCGGCGCGACGATCCCCCCTGCCCTCCAGGCGGGGCTAGAGCGGATCGGCGATGACGACGAGGCCATGACGGAGTTCGGAATCGAGTACACGACGGAGCAATGCGCGGGCCTCCTCCAAGGAGGCGCTCCGGGGATCCACTTCTACACGCTCAACCGAGCACGTTCGGTCAAGCGGATCCTCGCCGCCCTCGGCCTGCGCGGGAGCGGCGCCTAACGCCCTGTAACGAATCAAGGTGTCCGATTGGGGAGCCGCCTTGCTGGAGTCGCGCCCGTGATCCCGCGGTCGCCCGCCCTCACGGGCGGGATCCACCGCGCGCTTACGCGCGCGACTCCAACTGCCGGTTTTCGACAGGTAGAGCGCACGAGTCACCGCGACAGGGCGTACAGGACGATCCCCGCGGCGATGCGGTAGGCGTCCTCCTTCGCGTAGCCCAGGCACTGCGGGCATGGGTGGTCCTCGACGGAGCAGAGGACCGCGTAGCGGCTGTAGGCGAGCACGAGCTCGCCGTCGACGAAGACCCCTTCGAGGGCCGGCGCCGCGAGCCCGGGATTCGCCCTCGCGAGCGCGGGCGTCGTCGAGACGCGCGAGACGTCGAACCCCGAGCGGTAGATCGCGTGCGTCGAGGGGACCTCCTCCAGCTTCCGGTCCGGGAACATCAGCGCCGCCTGCTCGCGGAACGAGCGATCGAACTCCTCCCTCCCGCAGCACGCCTCCGCGAAGAGGAATCCCCCCCGCTTGAGGTGCCCCGCGATCGCCTCCCGCTCCGAGGCCGCGAACCGGAACGACTCGTGCCCCGTCATGTACAGCAACGGGAAGTTCGCCAGGTTCGGGTCCGTCGCGCGGATCGCCCTCTTCTGCGGCACCACCGTCAGGTTGGCCTTCGTCCTCAAGAACTCCAGGAGCCTGGGACAGGCCGACGGGTCGGGATTCCAGTCCCCGTCGTGGCGGAGCTGCGCCAACACCAGGGCCCCGCGCACCACCTCTTCCCTCCCCTTCCCGTCCAGCCGCACCGGATCCAGACGATCCCTCAGCGGAATGTCGCCGATCGCGTAGAGGACCAGGTTGATTCCGATCCGCCTGGCCAGCTCCGCGTCCGTCTTCCGGTCCGGGCAGTGCGGGTCCCAGGTGCAGGAGAGGTCCCTCGGGGAGTAGATCATCGTCGTGCGGCAGGCCCACGTGACGCCCTCGAGGAAGCGCTCCTCGCCGCGATCCAGCACGAACCTCGCCCGATAGACGGGGTGCTCCGGGGCCAGCGGCTCCAGCTTCCTCCCGCCGAAGAGGCGCTCCGCCAGAGCGCGGATCCCCTTGTCGAACTCCCCGCTCCCGCAGCAGGCCTCGGCCACGATGAGCCCGCCGTCCTCGGTGAACTCGCGCAGCCTCTCGCACTGCGCATCGGCCAACGCGGGGGCGTCGTGGCCGTTCAGGTAGAGGATCGGCGCCTCGAGAAGTTCCTCCACCGCCGCGTCGCTCCGCACCGTCTGCCAGGCGAACGAGCGGCCCAGCTCCCGGCCGGCCATCTCCATCAGGGCCTTCGCGTCGTCGAGGTCGTTGCTCCAGTCGCCGTCCCAGCGGAGCTTGTTGAGGAGGAGCGGGGTGTGCCCCTTCGCCAGGAAGAGGATCGCGAAGGCCGTCTCCGCCTCGTCGCCCCAGCTCCCGTCCTTCTGCTGCGTCTCGACGGCCCGGACGGCGCCGAGGCGGTACCAGTCCCTCTTCCCGATGTACTTGTTCCCCGACAGGATCCCGACCCGCTCCAGACAATAGAGGTAGTACCAGATGCCCGCGGGGACCCTGGCGGGCGACGCCTCCCCATTCTCGACGTAGGGGTTCTGCTCGACGCTGAACCACTTGTCGATCCAGGCAAGCCCGGCCGCGAGGCGCCTGTCCTCCTCGAACTCGCCGCAGCGGACGGGGTGGAACACGTAGTTTCCCGCGATGAAGAGGCTCGCAATCCCGGCGGCGGTCATGCTGCCGTACGACTCCGGGCGGTAGGTCCCCGAGTATCCCCACCCGCCGTCCTTCTGCTGCGTCTTCGTGAAGTGATCGTCGCTCGCCTTCCAGATCCGCCCGGGCACCTCGACGCCGCACTGCCGCGCGACGTGGAGGCCAAGGAGGGCGAACTGCGTGTTGGAGTTGTCCCCGGCGTCGCACTCGGGCCAGATGGCGCGCGCGGGCTGCATCCGGGCGAGGATCCCCTCGGCCTCCCCGTACGTCCACATGCCGTTCGGGAGCTGCGTGCGGACGAGGAAATCGGCGGCGCCGGCGATCTCGGCGGCGTACTTCGCTCGGTCGACCTCGGCGAGGGCCATCACCTTGAGCGCGGCGGCGTAGGTGTTCTCATCGGGGGTCGCGAGGAGGTACGCGACGGCGCGGGCGACGGCGGGGTCGTCCGGAGGGAGGCCCGAGAGACGGAGCGCGAGCGTGACGAGCGCGGTGAGTCCCGGGTCGTAGGCATGGCTGGCCGGGCTGATTTGCCAGCGATAGGCCCAGGAGCCGTCGTCGCGCTGGCCGGCCTTCAGGCGATCGGCGCCGCGCGCGATGGCGGCCTTGACGTCCTTTCCGGTGACGTCAGCCTTGGCTTCGATCCCCCCGAGGAGGAGGACGATCAGCGGGAGGAGGACAGACCGGCCCGCTCGCGAGACGCATCCCGGCGAGCGGGCCGATTCCATGGCTTGCTACTTCCCTGCGACGGGCTTGTTCTTCTTGGGCTTCTTGATGTTCTTCTGACGGGGCTTGTTGCCTTTTCCCATCGGTGCCTCCTTACTTGGCCATGTCCTTGAGCGCCTTGAGGGGCCGCACCTTGACGACCCTGCGGGCGGGCTTCGCCTTGAACATCTGCTCCAGCTTCGTGAAGGGATTGATGCCCTTCCTGGCGGGCGTGGCCGGCTTGTGGATGACCATGATCTTCAACAGGCCCGGCAGGGCGAAGATGCCGGAGCCCTTCTTGCCCACCGCGGAGGCGATCTGCCCGGACAGGGCGTCGAACACCGACGACACCTGCTTGCGGGAAAGCTCCGTCGCCTTCGAGATGTTGGCCAGGATCTCGCTCTTCGTGGCCGGCTTGGCACTGCTTGCCATTCTGCTGCTCCATGAGTAGGGGTAGGGCGATCGACCTGGATGGAAGAGATGCCAGGACCACCCCGGCCTTCCCGTTTCCCTCCTGGGGCGTCGACGCGGGGGGGGATTCTATCGCCGACGGGCGCCGATCACCATGAATTCGGCACTAAAGTCGCGGATCCACCGGCTCGCTTTCCAGGGCCAGGACGCCGAAGACGCACTCGTGGACCCGGCGGAGAGGCTCCTTCCGCACGAAACGCTCCAGCGCCTCCACGCCGAGCGCGAACTCGCGGAGCGCCAGAGAGCGCTTCGTGGCGAGCCGACGAGGGCGCAGCCGCTCCAGGTTTTCGGGAAGCGTGTACTCCGGTCCGTAGATGATCCTGAGGTACTCCGCCCCGCGGACCTTCAGGGCGGGCTGCACCAGCCCCTTCCTCCCGCGCACGGCGAACTCGTACGGCTTCACCACCATCCCCTCCCCGCCGCGGAGCGTCAGCTCCTCCCACCAGCGCACTCCATCCGCCTCGCTCGCAGGGACCGTCAGGTCGATCACCTTGTACGGCGTCGCCACGAGCAGCGAGTCCGCCTTCGCAAGCCGCGCCAGCACGTCCATGTGCCAGACGTGGTCCCGTCCAACGTGCACGGCCCCCTCCGTCGCCAGCAGGTGGAACGGCGCCAGCTTCAGGTCCCCGACCGAGTCGACCCTCCAGCAGTACCGACCGTAGGCCTCCACGTAGCGGCGCACCAGCGCCTCCCGCTCGCCCATGCGCTCACGGAGAGCGGCCGCGGCCGTTGCGCCGCACAGCGCCGTGCGAGCCTCCGCCAGCGCCATCCCGGCCGCCGAGCCGACCGCCGCGTACTGGCCCCGCAGCAGCCCCTGCGCCTTCGCCGACCAGGGCATCAGCTCGCAGTCCAGGCAGACCCACTCCGTCGACAGCTCCTCCCACAGACCCGAAGCGCTCGCCGCCCCGCGGACGCGCCCGAGGAACTCGCGCTCCACCGACACATCGTCGAAGAAACGCCTCCCCGTCCGGGTGACGCAGACGCCCATCCCCTCCCCCACGACCCCGAACCGGCGACGAGCGGCCTCCTCGTCGCGGCAGAGCACGATCACCGCCCGCGACCCCATGTGCTTCTCCTCGCAGACTACGCGGGCGATCCCCTGCGCCCGGAAGTGCGCGAAGGCCTCCTCGGGGTGCTCCAGGAGCCCCTCACGCCGCGAGGTCTCGCACGGCGACATCGTCGGAGGCAGGTAGATCAGCCACCTGGGGTCCGCCGCGAACCGGCTCATGACCTCCAGGGCCGCGACGGCGTTTTCCTCCCTGACCGTCACCGCGCGCATCAGCCTCGTCGTCACGAACCGCTTCCCGACCACGTCCTCGATGTGGAGGAGGTCGTCGTGCGCCTGCTGAGCCGTGAGGGCGCAGGCCTCCGTCGACGGCGGGAATGGACGAGCGGGCTCCGAGTAGACCCTCGCCGCGGCGACCGAGACGAGCTCCTGCTCCGGGTACCGCAGCGCCGTCAGCTTGCCGCCGAACACGCACCCCGTGTCGACGCAGATCGTCCGGTTCAGCCAGTCCGCCTCCAGGACCGGCGTGTGCCCGTAGACGACCATCGCGCGGCCGCGGTACCCCTCGGCCCACGGGTGGCGCACCGGCAGCCCGTACTCGTCCGTCTCCCCAGTCGTCTCCCCGTAGAGGCAGAAATCTCGGACGCGGCCCGACCCGCGACCGTGCATCTCCTGCTTCAGACCCGCGTGGGCCACGACGAGCTTCCCGTCGTCCAGCACGTAGTGGCTGATGAGGCCGTCGAGGAACGCCGCGATCCCCTTCCGCTCGGCCTCGGGGACCGGCCCCAGCTCCTCGAGCGTCCGCGCGAGGCCGTGCGTGACCTGGACATCCTTCCCCTTCAGCTTCCGGAGTAGCTTCGCCTCGTGGTTGCCCGGCACGCAGAGCGCCGTGCCGCCCTCGACCATCCGCATGACCACGCGGAGCGAGTCGACCACGCGCGGCCCGCGATCGACGATGTCCCCGAGGAAGACCGCGCGGCGGCCCTCGGCGTGGCGGAAGGGCGCGTCGGGCCCTTCCCGGGCGTAGCCGAGCCGCGCAAGGAGAGCCTCCAGCTCGTCGCAGCAGCCGTGCACGTCGCCGATGACGTCGAACGGCCCGTGCTCGGACCTCCGGTCGTTCCAGAGCGGGACGCGCGCGACCTCGGCGCCGTCGACCTCTTCGACGGAGCTCAGCACGAACACGTGCCGGAACCCCTCGCGCTTCAGCGATCGGAGCGACCTGCGGAGCTGCTGGGCCTGCATCCGGACCACGTGCGGCCCGAAGGCGCGCTCCTCCCGGCCGCGGTTCCGCTCGAGGCAGAGCCGCTCGGGGAGGTCGAACACGATCGCGACCGGCAGGCAGTGGTACTGCCGCGCGAGGGCGACCAGCGGACGGCGGGCCTCCTCCTGCACGTTCGTCGCGTCGACCACGGTGAGGCGCCCCGCGGCGAGCCGCTTCCCCCCGATGAAGTGCAGCACGTCGAAGGCGTCGCGCGTGGCCGCCTGGTCGTTCTCCGCGTCGCACACCCACGCCCGGCAGAGGTCCGACGAGAGCACCTCGGTCGGCTTGAAGTGCCTCCGAGCGAACGTCGACTTGCCCGCGCCGGAGGGACCGACGAGGACGACCAGCGACAGTTCCGGGATCCCGATCTTCATCGCGTGAACACCGCCATCTGGCTGGGAGGCCCCACCGAGGGGTCCTCGGGGCCCACGGGGACGTACCGCACGACGTAGCCGAACCGCGCCGCGACCGCGTCGCCCCAGGCGCGGAATTGGGCGCGGGTCCACTCGAAGCGGTGGTCCCGGTGGCGGAAGGCCCCCGCCGCGAGGCCTTCGAACCGCACGTTGTGCTCCGCGTTCGGCGTCGTCAGGACGACGCCGCGCGGGCGGGCGAACTCGAAGACGACCCGCTCGAACGCCGCGAGCCGGGACGGGTCGAGATGCTCCACGACCTCGACGAGCGTCGCGACGTCGTACCCCTCCAGCCGGGCGTCGCGGTAGGTCAGCGACCCGTGAAGCAGCGTGACCCGCTCCCTCTGTAGCGGAGGCATCCGATCGAGCCTGAGCCTCCGCGAGGCCCGCTCCAGGAACCGGTGCGACACGTCCATCCCGGCGACGCGCGCGATCAACCTTTCGTCGAGGAGCGCTTGCAGCAGGCTCCCCTCGCCGCAGCCGAGGTCGATCACGGACTCTGGGGCGAGGCTCTTTACGGCGGCGAGGACGGTGCCGAGGCGCTGGTCGGCCAGCCTGGGCCGCTCCTCCTCGCCCTCCTCGTCGTCGGTCTCGGGGCCCTCGTCGCCGACGAGGCGATCGAGCGCGTCCCTCGCGAGGCTGCGACGGTGCTTCAGGTACCGGCGGACGATCTCCTCCTTCTCGGGATGGTCCGCGAGCCACCCTTCGCCGTGGCGGAGGAGCTTCTCGACCTCGTCGTCGCCGACCCAGTAGTGCTTGTCGTCGTCGAGGACGGGGATCAGGACGTAGAGGTGCGCGAGCAGTTCGGCGAGCCTGGTCGTCGCTTCGAGCGTCACGGTGAAGCAGCGCCCCGGGCCCCACTCGGGGAACCGCGCGTCGAGCGGCGCGCCGGTCGCCGTGACGGCGTAGCCGAGCGGCTCGAAGAGTCGCCGGAGGAAGGCCTCCCCGCCTCGACACGGCACGGCGGCGACCCGAGCCGAGAGCGGGATAGGCGTCGCGGCCAGGGCTGGGCGCTCCGTCGAGCGCCCGGCGAGGGCGTTCGAGAAGACGTGCGCGATGGCGACGCTCAGGAAGGACGAGGCGACGTAGGGACGGTCGTTGACGTACTGATCGAGGCCGAAGGCGTCCTCGCGGCGCCGGCCGCGCACCAGCCCGACGGGGTCGACCTCGAGGAGGAGCGCGGCGGTGCAGCGTGACTCGCTCGCCTCCGTGTAGAAGACGTGGGCCCTGGCGAAGGCGAGGTCGAAGGACTGGAGACGCGCGGGGTTCTTGTGGAGGAGGTAGCCGAGGTCGGTCGCGGGCGCGTGGGTCGTCGTGACGGTGAGGAGCATGAAGGCTCGCCCTTGTTGGTGCCTGACGTCGCTCCAAGAACCAGCGAATCGGTCGGAAGTTCGAAAATACGGAATGGCCGATTGCATCGCTTGCACGGGGGCCGCTCGATCGCGGCCGCTTAGACGTCCATTTCACCACGGAGCGCACGGAGGCGCGGAGGGCGCACGGAGGTCTGATCCAGGTCCGGACGCCCATGTTCAACTCGGCGGCCGCCTCGCGCGAGGAGGCCGTCGGCCGAAGGCCGACGGGCCGTGGGGACGGACAGGGCGGGACAGAGGGTCTCGGGATCGAGGCCATATGCCAGTGTGGGCCGATTCATCGGCTGCCGCTTCAAGGGGGCATCCACGCCCTCTGCCCCGCCCTGGTCCGTCCCCACGGCCGCGCCGCGCTCCGCGCGGCGCGCCTCCTCGTGCGAGGCGGCCGCGGCGTTGTACGACCGCGCCGGCACGGTCAACGACCCCTCCGTGCGTCCTCCGTGCCTCCGTGCGCTCCGTGGTGAAACCCACGTCTGCACAACGCAGCCCCTACGGTTGCGGATTCAGCCGGGGATTCGGCTGCCGCTGGAGCAGCGCCCCGGCCATGCTCCCAGCGGTCCGGTTGAACAAGAGACGGGATTCGCAAGACGGGCCACGGCTTTCGCAAACTGCATACGCCCGTCGAGGTAGACCGGAACGGGGACACGACGGGGGATGTTCGTAACGTCCCCCGTCGCGACTCTCCGGTCACTCACACACGCTACAATCACAGCCAGAGTCTATTGCTAGCACATGTGTTATGTCGCATGCACATTCCGGGTGAGCGAACTCCCTGGCAGGGGTCGTGCATAAGAAAGGACGGAGGTGCATCGTGAGCAGGTTCGCAAAGGTCCTCTCCCCAGGTGCCGCCGTGGCGCTCGTCGCGGCCCTTCTCCTCCTCTCGAGGGACGGAGACGGCCCGAGCCGGCCTCGTCCCCTGCCGAGCAGGGCGCTCCCCGCGGCGGTCCACGTGACGCAGCTCGGGCCGCTGCCCGCGTCCAATCCGGTCGTCGCCCCCCAGGCCCCCGTCGCCGAGCCGAGCTGCTCCCACGAGGACGAAGGGCACGGGGTCGGCGAGACCGGAGGGCACTGCTGCAGCGCGCCGACCGTCGAAGAGACGCGCGAGTTCGTGGAGCAGGTCCATGCGGAGATGGCGAAGCTCGGGATCGACGCCTCGGCGAATTCGGAGTTCCCCTCGACGCCCGAGTGCGGTCCGGTGCGGCAGCCCACGCAGGCCGAGCTCGAGCAGATGCAGAGGGAGTTCGCCGAGACCGAGCAGGTCCTGCGCGAGTTGGAGACCCAGTCGCCGCGCGATCCTCAGCCCACCGCGCGCCGCTAGCGAGGCCTTCGTCCTTCCTGGGGAACGAGGAACTTCATGAGACATGGAATCGGGGCCCTTGCCGTCTTCCTCCTGATGTCCGCTGCGGCGTGGGCGTGGAACGCAGGGCCGGACCGCGACGTCAATCGTGACTCCTGGAGGCTGACGACCGCCGACCAGGCGAACGACCACGGGTTCATGGCCGTGCGGGCCATCCAGGCGCTGGCAGGCCGCGCCAGCTACGGCGACGCGGTCACGTACGCGAACGACATCAAGTTCGGCGTCTGGTTCGAGGACCAGATCGGCCTGCCCGATCAGGGGACCACGCCCACCGCGATCGACACGATGACGATCCGTCTCATGCAGACGAACCACTACCTGACCCCGTCCCTGTCGCCGGTGGTCCTGCAGGCGCTCTACACCCACATCACCCAGAGCACGACCATGCGGGACCGCGGGGTCTTCGGTTCGCGGTGCGTGACGATGCTCGGCCCCAACGCCTACACGTACGTCGCCTCCGGCGCGCTGGTCCGGGCGCACATCCTCTACGGCGCGGCGCTCCTCGCGGCCAGGGCCGGCAACCTGCACACCGCCTGGTGGCTCGTGGGGCGGGCGTACCACTACGTCCAGGACATGACCCAGCCCAACCACGACGTCTCCGCGAGCGTAACGGACCCCGCCATGCGCGCGGGCAACGGACTGATCTGCTCCCACCTCGGAACCGACCTCTACACGACGGGGAGCTGCCACTGGGTCATCGAGATGAACGTCGCCAACAGGACGCTTCCCCAGGGCCGCCCGTCGATCGTGACCCTCGATCCCGAGACGGCGGGGTACCAGGCCACGCGGAGAGCGCTCTTTCGCGGCGGGACGACGATGCAGCAGGTCACGGACCGTGCCGCCGATTGGCACGCCAAGTCGGCCTCGATCGGCAGCCAACAACAGTGCTACGACCTTGCGCAGAACACGCTCTTCCCGTGCGCCATCAAGTACGGCGCGAGCCTGTTCGACGCCTTCTACCGGGCCTATCACCGCTGATCGCCGTCGCGCCGGGGGTGGGGTTCCTGGCGCCCGACGACATCGCCCGAGTCGGAGGCCGACATGCGAGACACCGTGCGCCAGGTCACCAGCGGCCTGGGACGCTTGCTCTCCATCTCGCGCTGGTTCGGCTCCCCCTTCGCCGTGCTCCCCGCCGCGTGCGTGACGACCCTCGTCAGCCTGTACGCCGCCTCCCTCCTCTTCCCCGGCGATGCGGGCCTCGTCGCCGTCTTCCTCGTCTCCCTTTGGCTCGTCCCGGGGTACGACCACTTCCTCGAGGAGAACCGCCGCGCGATCTGGGACGAAAAGGCCTCCCCCACCCGAGCCAACCTCAGGCTCGCCGCCCGCGTCCTCCTCCTCTTCGCGGGGGTCTTCATCGCCTACGGCGTGGTCGCCCTCCTCCTCCCCGCCGGGCGCGTCCCGGAGTTCCTCGGCGCCCAGTTGCAGCGCTTCTCGGGGACCCACTCGACGCTGCAGAAGCTCCACTTCGGAAGCTTCGAATCGCTGGCCCGCCGCAACCTCTCCGTCGCCGCCATCTTCTTCCTCCTCTCGATCTTCTACCGCTCCGGAGGCTCCGTCCTCGCGATCGCCTGGAACGCCTCGGTGTGGTCCTCCTGCCTCGCCTGGATGAGCCGCCTCTCCTCGGACGAGGCGGGCCCGGCCGTGGTCTACGTGAAGGTCCTCGCCGCCGTCTCGCCGCACATGGTCGGGGAGGTCGCCGGGTACGTCCTCGCCAGCATGGCGGGCATCTTCCTCTCGCGCGGCCTCGTCAAGTACCCCCTCGGATCCGACCGCTTCCAGCGCGTCGGCGCGGCCGTGCTCGGGATCGCCGTCGCCGCCGCAGGCCTCGTCGCCCTCTCGGCCTGGCTTGAGGCCACCCTCGCCCCGGGGCTTCTCCGCGCGCTTTTCGCCTGAGGCATGGCCTTGGGCAGCCCCCCGGAGGTATACTCCCCGCACGTCCCCTCCGGGGTGTGACCCCTTCGCCACAAGGAGACTGCCCCCATGGACTCGCCCGCCCGCACCCTCACCGTCTGCGGAGCCCTCCTCGTCCTCGTCGGCCTCGCCATGTGGGTCGCCTCCTCGGGCCCCGGGGAACCCCTCGGCCGGGCGACCGGCGAGGGGACGATGGGCCAGAGCGAGCCGGGGGCCTACCTCCCGATCGAGGACCTCCGCAAGACCGCCGACCTCGGCGTCCACGGCACGGTGCGGAGCGTCCGAGCCCTCCTCGTCGACGAGACACCCTTCCAGGAGGTCGTCGTCGCGGTCGAGAAGACCCTCCTCGGCGAACCTGCCGGACAGGTGACCGTCATGGTCTACGGCGGCGAGACGGAGGACATGGTGTCGCACCTGCAGGGATCGCCCGGCTTCGCTCAGGGGCAGGAGGTCGTCCTCTTCCTCAGGAAGTGGCGCGACGCGCACGTGATCACGGGGATCCAGCAGGGCCTCTTCCGCGTCGTCGAGGAGGACGGCGAGAAGGTCGCCGTTCGCGACTTCACCTGGGTGGACGTGATCGGGGACAACGCCGGGGTTTCGGGCGGATACGAGAGGCTCCCCCTCTCGACGGTGCTGGGCGAGCCGAAGGTGGAGCCCGCGCCGACGCAGCCGCGAGCGACGCCCGAGCCGCCCGCGGTCGTCAAGCCTCCGTCCGTGTCCGTCGTGGTCCCGGTCCGGTCGCCGGGGAGGCCGAGGGGGCCCGCGGAGACCGACACGAGCAACGGGTGGGCCCTCGGGGTCATCGCCGTCGGGATGCTCGCCGTCGTGGGGTCGCTCCTCCTCAAGGGGCGGGGGCGCCCGAGCGCGTACACGACTTGGAAGCTGCTGGCCCTCGTCGCCGCGGCCTGGCTCGTCCTCGCGGTCCTCCCGACGCTCTCACCGGCGTTCACGCCGATCCGCAACAGCACGGGGACGCGCGAGGTGCGCTGGGTCCTCACGAACGCGGCGAACCCGCGGATCGACGCGGTGAACCGCGCGGTGCGCTTCGCCATCCACACGGCGGGGAGCGACAACGTCCCGGACGACAGCGAGAAGACCGCCCTCGCCGCGGCCTACGCGGCGTGGAGCAACCTGAACTTCTGCACGTTCAAGTGGACGAGGCTCCCGGACGACACGAGGCCGATCGCGTCGCAGACGGGCAGCGACAACTTCAACACCGTCTACTGGCTGGAGACCACCACGGTCGACCCGCACGGGTTCGACATGGCGGGCGCCCTCGCGAGGACGCCGTTCCGGTTCGCGTCGACGGGGGAGCTGATCGACGCCGACATCTCCTTCAATGGGGTCGGCTTCACCTGGAGCACGACGCTCGCGAACGGGACGCAGGACGTCGGAAGCGTGGCGGCGCACGAGGTCGGCCACGCCCTGGGGATGGAGCACTCCGCTCACCAGGCGGCCACGATGAAGCCGACCGCGCCGAACTTCGACCGGAGCGCCGCGCGGTCGCTCTCGC
>CAZYRM010000053.1:0-36640 GCA_964649705.1 uncultured Planctomycetia bacterium | reverse complement strand
AACAAGTGGGTAGGTCTCGTGTTGGGATTTGGGATCTCGTTGGGATCTGGGATTTTGGATCTGGATCTCGAGCGCGGGCACCCATCCAACCCACAGAATAGCGCCTGACGTGACACTAGCGACGCTCGACTCCGAGCCGCTTCCGCGCCGCGTCGAGACGGGCGCGCAGCTCAGGGACGTCCTGCCCGGCCGCACGCAGCGCCTCCTCGTACTCCCGCACCGCGCGCGCGACGTCGCCTAGCTCCTCGTGCACCGATCCGAGCGCGGCGCGCACCGTCCAGTCGCCCCGCCCCGCCGCGAGGAGCGCCTCGTAGTCCGTCCGAGCCTTGCGCAGCCACTCCCCTCCGTCCCCGCCCGCCGCCTTCTCCGCCAGACCCAGCTCGTGACAGGCCCGCCCTCGGCTCGAACGCACCGACGCGGCATCCGCGCCTAGCCCCTCCGCGCGCGTGTACGCCTCGATTGCCCGCTTCAGGTGCCCCCGCGAGTCCCCACCGCGCGCCGAGTCCTCCGAGGCGTACCGGTAGAGCGCCGTCCCCAGGTTCCCTAGCGCCGACGCATGCCTGGAGTCCAGCCGCACAGCCTCCTCGAGGTCCCCAACCGCGGGATCGAGGTCGGGCCGCGAGTCCTTCCCCGCTTCCGCGGCCATGCCCGCGATCTGGACTCGCGCCGTCCCCCGCTGGAACCAGCCCTCCGCCAACGAGGCGTCCGCCTTGATCGCCGCCGACGCGTCGGCCACCGCCTTCTCCAGCCACGGCCCCGCGTCCCCGCCGCGCCGCGCCTCCTCCTCCCCCATCCTCCGTTGCGCCGCGGCCCTCCACGCCAGCGCCTGCGGGTCTCGCCCGCCCTCCCCCGCCACGCCCAGGTCCTCGATCGCCCCGCGGAGCCACCCGCGCGCGTCCTCGCCCTTCCTCGCCGCCGCGTCCGCCCTCTGCCGCCGCGCGAGCCCGCGGTTGTACCGCGCCGTCGCGTTCCCCGGCTGCCGCTCGATCGCCGCGTCGAAGTCGGCGAGCGCCTCGTCGAGCATCGACTCAGGGTCCTCCCCCCGCCTCGCCGCGGCCTCCGCAAGCTGCCGTCGCGCTTCGCCCCGCCCTACCAGCGCAAGGACGTGCGACGCGTTCCGCACGAGCGCCCCGCCGTAGTCCGAGATCGCCTCCCGCAGGATCGCCTCGTAGGACTCTCCCCTCCGCTCCGCCTCCTGCGCCAGCAGCAGCCTCGCGTTCCCCCGGTTGTACCAGGCCGGCGCGTAGGCCTGGTTCCGCTGGGTCGCCCCGTCGTACGCCTCGATGGCCTTCTCCAGCCACCGACGCGCGTCCCCGCCCCGCGCCGACTCCTGCCGCGCCAGGTCGTCCAGCAGCAGCCCCCGGTTGTTCCACGCCATGTACATCGAGTCGTCGATCTCGATCGCCCGATCGAGGTCCGCGAGCGCCGCGTGGTACGCCTCCCTCGGGTCCCCTCCCGAAGCCGCGGCCAGGGCCCGCCTCGCCAGCGCCAGGTTGGAGAAGGCCTCGGCGAAGTCCGGGCTCCCCTCCGCCCCTTCCTGGAGGTCCTTCACGGCCCGCGTGAGCTTCTCGCGCGGGTCCTCCCCGTATCGCACGGCCGCCTCGCCTGCGCGCAGGAAGGCCTGTCCGCGCTGGACCAGCGCCTCCGGCTTCCCCGGCGCCTGCGCGAGCGCCGCGTCGGCGTCCTCGATCGCCCTCGCGTACGACGCGCGCGGGTCCGCGCCGCAGGCCCCCTCGATGTCGCCTCGGCGGAGGTGGACGAGCGCCCTGTCGACGAGCGCCTCGTAGAAGCCCGGCCGCGCCTCCAGCGCCTGCCCCAGCCGCGCGAGGGAGCGATCGAGCAAGGGCATCGCATCCCCGCCGCGATCGCGCTCGATCTCCGCGAGCCTGAGGAGGGCCAAGCCGAGGTCCACATACAGCTCGTACCGCTCCGGCGACGCGGCGAGCACGAGCTCGACGTCCTCGACCGCGCTCTCGTACCGCGGACGCGCGTCCACGCCAGTCCGCTCCTCCAGGTCCGCCAGCTCGCACAGCGCCATCGCGCGATCCACGAGCGCCTGCGGCCTGCCGGGACAGACCTCCAGTGCCCGGTCGAAGTCGCCGATCGCGGCCGCGAGCATCGCGCGCGTCCCCGCCCCCTTCGGCCGGTCGTCGGCGGCCTGGGTCAGGCGGAGGAACCCTCGCTGGATGTGCAGCGCGCCGCTTCCCTCGCGCACGACCAGCGCCTCGTCGGTGTCCGCGAGCGCGGCGTCGTACTCCCTTCCGAGGAGTCGCGTCCGCGAGCGGAAGAAGAGGAGCGTCGTCCGGAACGGCCTGAGGTCGGGCGAGTCGATCGCCCTCGTGAACGCCGCCGAGGCCGCCGCGTACTCGCCCCGGTGCATCGCGCGGATCCCCTCGATCACGCTCCCGAAATCCTCCGCGGTCTCCTTTCCCCAGAGCCGCGCCGAGCTGGCCTCCTCGAGGAGCGCCTCCGCGCGCTCCCGGAGCGGCGTGCGAGCGGCGTCCTCCGACGGGGCCGCGGAGACCTCCACGCCGCGAGGCCCGTAGCGGACGTTTCCCAGCTCCTGATCGGCCAGGTAGCGCGCGAGGAGCACGAGGGCCGTCTGGAGGCGGCCGTACGGCACGTCGGGCGCCAGACGGGAGGCCTCCTCGAGCATGCCGTCGGCCTCCTTTTCGGCGCCCGCGAGCCGCCTGGCCCAGCCGGCCAGCGCGAGCGCGGTCGCGCGGGAGACCGCGTCTTCGGGCGTCGCGTCGAGGAAGGAACGCACCTCGCGCCACCTCGGCTCGGCGCGGTCCAGCTTCTCAGCGGAGGAGAGGCGGTCGTCGTAGCAGGTCCTCTCGAGGTCCTCGATCGCCGCGGCGAGGCGCGACCAGCGGGAGAGGACCCTCGAGACGCGGTGCGCATCCTCCCAGGTCCTCGTCTCGAGGGCCGCGAGGCGCGCCTTGACCCGCTCCAGCCCCACGGCGGCGGCCGCGTGGTCCCGATCCATCCCGAGGACGCGGTTGAATGCGTCCTGGGCGTCCTTCAGGCGCCGCCCGGCCTCCGAGGTCCCCAGACCCTCCGCCTCGCGCTCCGCGCCCGTCGCGGCCTCGATCAGCCGAGCCACCTCGCGCCTCCGCTCGATCGCGCCCGCGCCCCAGACCGTCGCGGCGCCGAGCACGGCGACCGCGACCGCCAGGACGGCGCGCCGGTGGCGCCCGGCCGTCCGCACGAGGCGCCCCAGCGCCGACACGGGCCGCGCATGGATCGGTTCCCCGGCGAGGAAGCGGTCGAGGTCGTCGGCGAGGTCCGCCGCCGAGGCGTAGCGGCGCGCGGCGTCCTTCTCGAGGGCCTTGAGGCAGACGACCTCGAGGTCGCGCGGCGCGGCGGGATCCATGCGGCGCGGCGGGGTCGGGTCGTCCGACAGAACCTGCGAGATGACCTCGAACGGCGACTCCCCCTGGAACGGCGGCCGTCCCGCGAGGGCCTCGTACAGGATCGCGCCCAGAGCCCACACATCGCTCCGCGCGTCGACCGCTCCGCGCTCGCCTCGAGCCTGCTCCGGAGCCATGTAGGCGGGCGTCCCCATGATCTGCCCCGAGACCGTCGCCTGCTGCGCCCCCTCCCACTTCACGTCGCGCGCGAGGCCGAAGTCGGCGACGAGCGCGCGATCGAGGCCCTCGACGAGGACGTTCTGCGGCTTGAGGTCGCGGTGGACGACGCCGTTCCGGTGCGCGTGATCGACGGCCCGCGCGACCTGGGCGAGGAGGCGGACCACCTGCCCGAGCGGCGTCGTCCTCTCGACGAGGATCTCCTTCAGGCTGCGCCCCTCGATCAGGTCCATCGTGAAGTAGTGGCGGCCCTCCAGGACGCCGACCTCGTGGACGGGGACGATCCCCGGGTGACGGAGGCGGGCGGCCAGGCGCGCCTCGCGATCGAAGCGCTCGACCTGGGCCGGCTCGGCAAGCTCGCCGGCCTTGACCACCTTGAGGGCCACCTCTCGATCGAGGGAGGGGTCCCACGCGCGATAGACCACGCCCATCCCGCCGTGTCCGAGCTCGCCTCGCAGGACGTAACGGCCGAAGGCCCGCGTGAGCATCGTGGCAGTCGAGGGGTCGGGCGGCCGTGACGAGGAGGACGCCAGGACGACGGTCGGGACGGCCGCCTGCGGGGAGGCGGCGGGCGCGCCCAGGGAGGCCTCGGAGGGCCACGGGATCGAAACGAGGTCGTCATGAAGGGCCGCCGCGTCGGCGTAGCGCGCCTCGGGGAGGAGCTGGAGGCAGCGGGCGATCACGCGGTCGATCCCGGGCGGGAGGTCGGCGCGCCCGAGCACGGGGGCGGGGAGGTTTGCCAGGGCCGCGAGCCGGGCGACGGGGCCCTCGTGGACCGGTGCCTCGGGGAAGGGGTGGACGCCGGCGAGCGCCTCGAAGAGGACGACGCCGAAGGAGAAGACGTCGCTCGCGGGCGTGGCGGGCCTCCGCTCGAGCTGCTCGGGCGACATGTACCGGATCGTGCCGAGGAAGGCGTGGGTGCCGGTGAGCGTGGAGTCCTCGGCGAGGCGGGCGAGGCCGAAGTCGGCGAGGAAGGCGGAGCGCCCGTCGACGAGCACGTTCGTGGGCTTGAGATCGCGGTGGACCCCGCCACGCGCGTGCACGCGCGCGAGGGCGGACGCCACGTCGCTCAGGAGGCTGACCACCTCGCAAGCGGGGCGGGGCGAGCGGAGCCACTCGCCGAGCGTGCCGTCGCGGACGAGGCGCATCGCGATGTAGGAGAAGCCGTCCGCCCGCCCCGCGGCGTAGACGGGGAGGATGTTCGGGTGCTCGAACTGGGCGAGGTACTCGGCCTCGCGCAGGAACCGCTCGGCGAGCTCTCCGTAAGGGAGGAGCCCCTCCTGGAAGACCTTGAGCGCGACGGGGCGTTTCGGGGAGACCTGGAGCGCGCGGTAGACGCGGGCCATCGCCCCCTGGCCGAGGAGCTCCAGCACGTCGAAGTCGCCGAGCCTGCGACCGAGCAGCGGGTCCGACATGACGGCATTCTAGGCGAGGGCGGCGGGCGGATCGAGGGCCGGGACAAACAGTTGACTTCGGGCCTGGATGTCGGGATCCTGCGCGGGGAGCACCCTCATGAAGACCCTGCGTGTTGGCCTGTGGATCGCCTGTCTCCTCCAGACCGCGGGAGGCCTGTTCGCACAACAGGCGACGGGCACGCTCAAGGAGATCGACGCGGAGAACGGCGTCGTCGTCGTCAACGCGCGCGGGCAGGACCGGAGGCTGAGGGTTGACGAGGATACGAAGGTCCTCGGCGCCGAAGGGAAGGACCTGCCCGACGGGCTCGAATCCGCCGAGCTCAAGGCCGGCGTCGAGGTCACCGTCACCGTCGAGCGCAGGGACGGCGGGATGTTCCTCAAGACGCTGCGCCTCGGACGCGCCGAGGGGCCGGCGCCCGAGGGCGGCAGGGAGACCGTCGGCCTCAAGCCGCTGACCGAGATGACGGCCGAGGACAAGTACAAGGGCGAAGACGGCGGCCTCTACGGCGAAGGCCGGAACGACCCTCCAGCCGCGCTCCTGGCCGCGGCCAAGGCGGAGTCCGCCCTTCCCGTCCCGCTCGACGCGGAGGGGAGGCCCGCGAAGGACGGCACCATCGCCCTCGTCTCCATCAGCATGTCGAACGCGACGCAGGAGTTCTCCAGGTTCAAGCAGGTCGCGGACGCCGACCCGGACAAGTCGAAGCTCCTCACAATCGTCGACTGCGCGCAGGGCGGCCAGGCGATGGCCCAATGGGCCCCGCCCGACGCCAGGACGTGGACCGAGGCGGAGCGCCGGTTGACGGCCGCGAGGGTCACGCCCGCGCAGGTCCAGGTCGCCTGGATCAAGCTCGCCAACGTCCGCCCGACCGGCGACCTCGCCGAGCACGGCAAGAAGCTGCAGAAAGACACGATTGCCGTCCTGCACAACGCCAAGGCGCGCTTCCCGAATCTGCGCGTCGCGTATCTGGGGAGCCGCATCTACGCCGGCTATGCCTCCACCGCGCTCAACCCCGAGCCGTATGCCTACGAGGGCGCCTTCGCGGCCCGCTGGCTCATCCGCGACCAGATCGACGGCGACCCGGACCTGAACTGGGACCCTGCGCGGGGTGCGGTCGAGGCGCCTCTCCTCCTCTGGGGCCCCTACCTCTGGGCCGACGGCATCACGCCGCGCAAGGGAGACGGCCTCGTCTGGGAGCGGAAGGACCTCGGCGGCGACGGCACGCACCCCAGCGACAGCGGCCGGCAGAAGGTCGCGGACCTGCTGCTGACCTTCTTCAAGACCGATCCGCTCGCGCGCACGTGGTTCACCGGGTCGGGCGGGGGGAAGTGATCCCCCGAGTCGCGCTCGACTACTCGGGCGCGTCGAACTCGCCAGCCATCGCCGACGGATCGATCGGGAGGCCGAGGACAACCCTGCGAAGCAGGCGGGCTTACTCGGTGGGGAAGTCCACGCGGAGCGCCGCATGGTCCCGCTCCCCCCGCCAGTGGGCGAGGTTCGCGTCGAGCAGCGTGAGGTAGCGGGCGCGCGTGGCCCCTCCGCGGCGGAGCACCACGAGGAGCCAACGGGCCCGCGAGGGCTCCTCCGCGGAGCACGCGAACGGGTCGGCGCCCAGGTCGAAGCGCCCCCGCGCGTCCGTGGAGCCCCCGGCGATCGGCTTTGCGTCCGCCGACACCGTCGGCCGCTCTTCGGGCTTTGCGCGCGACGGACGGAACACCTCGACGTCCACGGCATCGAGAGGCCTCCCATCCGCGCCGACGACCTCGATCTCGATCGCCTTCGGCATGTCCCTCCACATGTGTCCGTACGGCTGCGAGGGGTCCTCGCACCGCCCCACCCTCGTGACCCCGCGCTTCGCTTGGACCACGGCCGCCGTGTAGTCCGACCAGCTCGTCTCCTTGTACGGGTTGTTCATCGTGTCCTCGTCGTGGGCCTTTGCGAGTCTCAGGTCCTCGAGCGGCTTCCCCGCGGCGTCGGTCTTCGCGACGCCGCCGTTCTCCGTGGTGAAGATGTAGAAGTCCTCGACGCCGCGGAAGTGGGCGATCTCGTGCCACAGGCAGTTCTCGCCCCAGTCCGAGAAGAGCGACTCGTGGCCGGGGTGCCCGCCGTAGTTGTGCCCGATCGAGTAGCCGGGGATGTAGAAGCCGGCCACGGGCCCGCCCTGGTCACAGGCCACGTAGAGATGGAAGCTCGGGTGGTCCCAGAACTCCGCGGGGACCTCCGCGCCGGGCCTGCGCTCGTAGGTCTCCACGTCGTCGATCCGCAGGCGCTCTTCGATGCCGTCGGGCGCGAAGCCCGCGTCGCGCACGGCGGACCACGAGGCGTGCAGCCCCGCGAGGGAGTCCTGCATCCTGCGGGCGAACGAGCCGTGCGCGACCTCGTACGTGGCGAGCGTCCTGTCCTCGACGGCGACCTTCACCGTGAGGGCGTCGGTGGCGAAGGTGAGCCACTCGTCGCGGCCGGCCAGCTCGCAGCGGACCCAGTGGCGGCCCTTGACGGCCGTCCACGCGAACTCCGCGGTAGCGGTCTCACCTGCGTCGATTGCCTCGAGCGCCTGCAAGGTGGGCGCGCCGCCGTCGACGGACCAGCGGAGCTCGATCGGGCCCGATGCGGCCTGGGCGAGGTTGCGGAGGTGCGCCGTGTAGCGGATCGAGGTCCCCTCGACGGGCTCGGAACGGTCCCCGACTTCCACGGCGCGCACCTTGGGCTCCTGACCGACCCACTCGATGACGAGACCGTCGTACGGAGTCTTGCGTGGCGGGACGTCGAGGTCGGGAAAGCCCCCCTCGGCCGCGCCGCAGAGGACGACCGCGGTCAAGGCGAGCACGCGCGAGAGGATGGTCATCGAAGTGGCCTGCCACGAGTTGGGTTCGCGGAGTCTACCACGCGACGCCAGACGTGGCCCAGATTCGGAGGTTCAGTCGAGTCGGTCCATCGCCCTGGACAAGGCGGCTATCGCTGCGAGGAACCCAAGCACGGCGAGAACGATCACGATCACGATGGCCTTGGCCGCCCATTGGCCGACCTTATGACGGCGCTGCTTCACCAAGTCCGGGAGTCGGAGATCCGCATCCTGTGCGGCCCCGAGATGCGCGTTGAGCTGAGCGATGAGCGCCTGGAAACCGCCGGGGCTCGCTCCATGCCATGACCCCATCCGCGTCCGCGAGGTCCCGTCGTCGAGGACGGCGACGAGCTCGTAGCCCGGCCGCTCGGCTGTCGCCACGTCGAAGTGCGAGACTCCGCTGGCCGTCCTGCCCTCCTGCCTCCCCCCGCGCCCCCACGCGACGGGGCCTCCATGGAGCGGCATCTCGATCCACGGCGCGTCACTCCAGATGAGGAAGACCTGGAGGCAGCAAAGGACTGAGAGCGCACCGAGCATGGCCGCCCCGACGATGAATGCGTCGCGCAGGCAACCTGCAGTCCCCACGGCCCCCGCGGCCGATAGGAGCAGCAGAGTGAAGATCCCCGCACCCGGCAGGCGCGTCACCCGATACGAATCCCGCGTCTCCGTCCACCGCACCACGAGGTGGCCTCCACAACGACCCGATCCTGACATGTCCACCGCGTTCGGGCAACAGACCGATCCGCGGGGCGCACGGCTCCCAGGTCGCTAGTGAGCCACGCGACAAGCCCTCGTCGAGGACAGACCTTGCTGGCGATGGTCACTCGGGTACAATGACTGGAGCCCTGTTCGAAGGCGCCGGCATGAAGAAGACGGCCACCTACCCGCACATTGTCAGCACGCCGGGTACCTGCGGCGGACGCCCACGAATCGACGGGCACCGAATCACAGTGTCGCACGTCTACCTCTGTCACCAGGAGGCGGGGCTGTCACCCGAGGAGATTGCGTCGACCTATCGCTTGGGCCTGGGTGAGGTGTATGCGGCGCTTGCCTATTCCCATGATCACGAGGCGGAGATTCGGCGCGAGATTCGCCGGGCGGACGCCCTTGCGGAGAGGCTCCGTCGCGAGAATCCGTCGATCCTGAAGTCGCGGCGCCGTGGCTGATCGACTGAGGTACTACCTGGACGAAGACGTCAGTCCTGCGATCGCGGCGGCGCTTCGTAGAAAGGGGATCGACGTGCTGACCACGGACGAGGCGGGGATGCTGTCCGCCTCCGACTCCGAGCAGTTGGCGTTCGCGAGGGAGGACGAGCGGGTCGTGGTCACTTTCGATCACGACTACCTCGCATTGCATGCCTCGGAAGTTCCGCACGCGGGCATCGTGTTTGCCAAGATGCACGCTCGATCGATCAAGCAGATGGTCGAGTTCCTCAAACTCCTGCACGAGGTCTCGGCCGCGGACGAAATGGTGGGTCGGATCGAGTTCGCATAGCGCCGCACCGGGGCCGCCCAACTTTCCCTTGCGCCGCCGGAGGGGCGCGGCTACAAACAGCTTCGTCAGCGTCGAGCCTGCGCTCCGCGGCAAGCGCCGCTTCCGAAGAGCCGGGACGGTCGGTCCCGCGCACCTCTCTTCCCACCGAGCGCAGCGTTCGCGGGCCCGCCCCTGAGGGCTGGCCCATGGCGCCCGTCCACGGGACGGGCTTGTGCCGTACAGAGGGGCACCGCCCCATGACCACGCCGGAGACGGCGTCCAGACCCCGCCTCCTCGGCAAGGGGGAACGCGGGGAAACAGCGCAGATCGGGGATCACTCCGTTCGACGGAGACACTCCGCCCCGAGCGGGGGCCTGCGGGCCTGGATCGCCGGAGCGGGGCCGTTCTACGGCGCCGTCCGGCATGAGGGATACGCCGCCCCCACCGCGTGGGACGAGGAGGGGTGGACGAGGCCGTTCGTGGCCGGGCCCACGCTCGCCGAGCGCGGCGGGATGGAGTGGCAGGAGGCCTGCCGCGCATTCCTGCCCGCCGTCGGGGGGCTGGACGCGCTGCACGGCGCCGGCCTCTTCCACGGGCACGTCCATCCGGGGAACCTGCTCTTCCGCGACGGTTCGCTCGTCCTCGTGGATGGCGGATGGTCCACCCGCCTCAGCCGAGCGTGCGGACGCGAGCTGCCGGGGACGCTCGGGTACCTCCCTCCCGAAGTGCTGCTGGGAAGGGCCATCGAGCCCCGCACGGACCTGTACCCGCTGGGCGCGTGCCTGTTCTTCGCGATGACGCGCCTGCTGCCGTGGGACGCGCCGACGCAGGAGGCGCTGTTCCGCATGCACCTGGCCGGCCGCGTGCGCAGGCTCCGGTCTCTCGTCGCGGACGCGCCGGCGGACCTGGAGAGGCTCCTCGTCGCGATGCTCGCGCCGACGCCGTGCGATCGGCCGAGGCACGCGGAGGAGGTCGCCTGTGAACTGAGGAGGTTCCTTGGCCTGCCGAACATCACTTGCGGGCCCGTCCGCGGCGCGATCCGTGCGCCGCTCGTCGCCCGCACGAACGAGCTGCGCGCACTGAGGCTCGCCCTCGTGGACACCTGTCTGCGCGAGAAGGACGACGCGCAGGGGCCACTGCTGCTTCCGGGCCCAAAGCGGATCGAGCGCGAGGAGGGGGCCGACTCGGTGGAGGGGCTCACGGGGGAGCAGTCGATCTCCGCGAGCGCGCTCTCGGTGCGCCAGCCGATGCAAGCCGTCGTCGTAAGCGAGGAGGCCACGCCGCAGCAAGGGGTGCACCTGAGGCCGATGAACGGCGGCGTGCTGCTCATTGCCGGCGAGGAGGGGACGGGGAAGACGCGCCTCGTCGAGGAGGTCGAGCAGTTCGCGCTCGCCGAGGGAGTGGAGTTCGTCGTCGGGCACTGCCCGCAGCGGCCGATGCGGCCGCTCGACCCGCTCGCCGAGATCCTGGAGACGCTCCTCGCGCGGGAGCCGTGGGAAGGGCCGCGCGAGGCCCTGCCGCCGCTGGCTCGGTGCGACGAGTCGGGCGAGCCCCCGACCGAGTTTGCGGCGCTCGACGCGGCGCGCGCGGCGAACTTCGACGCCGTCGCGCGGTTCCTGGTGGACAGGGCGCGACGCGCGCCGCTCGCGCTGTGCGTCGAGGACCTTCACTACGCGGACGGCAGCGTCTGCGCGCTGTTCCTGCACGTCGTGCGAGCCCTTCGCATCGCCCTCCACGAGGGGGGAGGCGCCGAAGGGCGCCCCGAGGCGCGCGCGGACCTGCCGAGGCTGTTCCTGCTCGCCACCTACGACCCGACGGCGGGCGCGCCCCGCGCGGAGGAGCTCCTGAAGGCGATGCGCGAGATCGACGCGATCCAGGTGGTCGCGACGCTCCCGCTCAACGCCTCCGACCGACTGCGCGCGTTCGATGCCCTGCTCGCCCCGGACGTGGCGGAGAGGGTGCAGGCCGAGGCCGCGCGGGCGCGCGCCGACAAGCCGCTCGCGGCGCTCGCACTCGCGCGGAGTCCGGACCACGCCGCGAGCGAAGGCGACGTGTGGAAACGCCACTCCGCGGGTGCGGCTCCTTGGACGAGCGCGGACCTCGAGAGGCTCTCCGTGATGGCCGCTCCTTGCCCCGCGTCGGAGACCTCCCTCGCCAAGCAGCTGGCCTTGCGAAGGGCGGGCCTCGCTGATGCCGCCCTGGGACTAGATGGACCGATGTTCGCCCCGTGGCACGACTGGGTGCAGAGGATGGCGTACTCGGCCGCGGCGGAGAGACGGAAGGCGCACCACGCCGCCTGCGCGGACGGCGCCGCGCGAGACATGGAACGCGAGTGGCACCGAATGAAGGGCGGAGTCGCGACTGAGCGCGACTGCCACGCCGCGCTTGCGTGCCTCGGCACCGGGGATTGGGAGCTCGCGGAGACGCTCTTGGAGGCGCTGAGGCAGGCCCTCGGCGGGAAGTTGCCGCCGGTCCAGACCAGGTGGCTCGCGAGAGCGCAGTCGCTGTCGGGGTACGGATTCCAGGCGACGAGTTTGATCCGAGATTCGGGACACGGCGACCCGGAGACCACGAGGCTCCTCCAGGAGATCCAGGGCCGCGAGGGACAGGCGGAGGCCCGCGCGCGGGAATCCAAGGCCGGCCACGAGTGCGCGCAGTCCCAGGACCTGATGTGGAACGGCGAGCCCGCGGAGGCCGCGGAGACCGCCCTGAAGGCCCTGCGGCTGGCGAGGGAGCGAGGGCCGGTCGCGGTCATTCCAGAGGTCTTCCTGCAGATGGGAAGGCTCTACCGGTTCGCCGCGCAGTTCGGGTCGGCCATCCATTGCTTCCGCCGGGCCGCGCGCATGTGGCGGGACTTGGGGCAACGGGAATCCTACGGGACCGCCGTCGCACTCCTCGCGGAGGCGTTTCGCGCGGCTGGGAGCGCCGAGAGCGCCGCCAAGGCCGAGGCCGAGGTGAGGGCCGCGACGCCGCGGATCGAGGATCCGTTTCTCCAGGCCCTGGCACGGCTCGCGCAAATCGAGGCGGGAAACGAGGTGACAGGAGAGTGCCCGCCGGTGTTGGCGAGTCGCGAGGCGCGGGCTCGGGCACAGCGCACCCTGGCAGGTGCGAAGGACGTCAGGGAGGCCATTGCGGAGCAGGCAGAGGCCGCCGGCGATGTCGAGGGGGCGTGGATCGCGCACGCGTGGCTGGCGGAGATGATCAGGGAGGGGCCGAGCGCGGAGTTCCACAGGAGGCGCGCCGCGGAGCTCGTGATGGCCTCGTACGCCTCGTTGCCGGAGGAGCTGAAACGGGTGTTTCTGCGAGACCACGTGAGAAGGAAGATCGTCGAGGCGTGACCGGATCGATGTGGCGTCATCAGTTTCCCGGAGGCGCAGTGTCGCGTCTTGCGCCGTTCGATATCTGATATCTGACATCTGAGGTCTGATATCAGATATCTACCGGGCTCATATCTGATATCAGACCTCAGATGTCAGATATCAGATATCGATCGTAGCGAACACGACTGCTCGTAGTGATCCAGAGGAACGACAGGAGAGACCCATGGAACGCGGATACCGCGGACCCAGGAGACCGGGCGGTGGCGGCGGAGGCGGAGGTCCGTCCAGGCAGGGAGGCGGTGGCGGAGGTCCTTCGCGACAGGGAGGAGGAGGTGGCGGCGGAGGCGGGTATGGCCGCAGCTCCGGCGGGGGCGGCGGGGGCCGCCGCCGCAGGGGAGGCGGGGGCGGCGGCGGACAGCGCCGTTCCAGCGGACCGCCCCGCGGAGACTACCGCGGGCCCCGCGGGGACTACGGCCCCCAGAGGCAGGGGCCGCCTCAGGGGTACCCCGAAGACCAGGGATACCGCGACGATCGCGGCTACCGGGACGAGGGCGGGTACCGCGACGAGGGACAGGGTCCGCCCCGCCCCCGCGACGACGGCCAGTACGGCGACCAGGGCCCCATGCCGCCTCGCGAGCGCCCCGCGCCCGTCGAACCGACCGCGGTGAGCGGCATCATCGACATGCATCGGGAGGGGTACGGGTTCCTCCGCAGCCTGACGAGGTACCTCTGCGCCTCCCCCGACGACGTCTTCGTCTCCCGCACCATCGTCGGACGATACGGGATCCGCAACGGCTCCCAGATCGAGGGGATGGCCGAGCCCCGCCGCGACGGGCGGTCGCTCGCCGTCTTCGACGTCAAGAGCATCAACGGGAGGCCGCCGGACGACCAGCGCGACCTGCCCCACTACCGCGACCTCACCTCGATCAAGCCCGGCCCGAGGTTCACGCTCGAGGAGGAGGGCGACATGTCCCTCCGCGTGATGGACCTCTTCACGCCGGTCGGCCGCGGACAGCGCGCCCTCATCGTCGCGCCGCCGCGGACGGGGAAGACCGTCCTCATCCAGAAGATGGCGAACTCCATCATCAAGCACCACCCCGATTGCCACGTGATCATGCTCCTCGTGGACGAACGCCCCGAGGAGGTGACCGACATGAAGAGGACCGTCCCCGCGGAGGTCCTCGCGAGCAGCATGGACCAGGACGCCGCCGCGCACGTGAAGCTCGTCTCCCTCGCCCTCGAGCGCGCCCGCAGGCTCGTCGAGGCGAAGAAGGACGTCGTCCTGTTCCTCGACTCGCTCACCCGCATGGCCCGCGCCTACAACCGCGAGGGGTACGGCGTGGGACGCACGACCACCGGCGGCCTCGAGGTCGGCGCCCTCGACAAGCCCCGCGAATTCTTCGGCGCCGCGAGGAAGTGCGAGCAGGGAGGCTCCCTGACGATCATCGCGACGTGCCTGATCGAGACGGGGAGCAGGATGGACGACATCATCTTCCAGGAGTTCAAGGGGACCGGGAACATGGAGCTGTTCCTCGAGCGCAAGCTCGCCGATCGCCGGGTATTTCCCGCGTTCGACCTGTCGAGATCGGGGACGCGCGACGAGGAGAAGCTCCTGCCGCCCGACTGGGTCTCCCAGATCATCCGCGTGCGCCGGGCGCTCTCGGGGATGGACGTCGTCGAACAGATGGAGCGCCTCCTTCCCGAGATGGCGAAGACCAAGGTCAACTCCGAGTTCCTCGCACGGTACAGGTAGGCATGGCTGCGAAGAAGAAAGAGGGCAAGGACGACCGGGCGCAGGTCGACCAGCCGGGATACTGGCAGAAACACTACGACACGGGAGAGCCCCCGTGGGACCACGGGAAGCCCTCCCCGCCGATCGTGGAGCTCGCCAAGGGAGGCGATCTGCCGAAGGGGAGGCTCTGCGTCCTCGGCTGCGGCTGGGGGAACGACGCCATCTGGTTCGCGAAGAACGGATGGAAGGTGACCGCGGTCGACTTCGCCGAGGGGGCCGAGCAGGGGCTGCGCAAGAGGGCGGCGAAGGCCGGGGCGCGGGTCCGGTTCGTGAGGAGCGACCTGTTCCTCCTTCCCGAGACGCACGCCGCGGCGTTCGACCTGGTCCTCGAGCACACCTGCTTCTGCGCCATCCGGCCGGAGCGGAGGCGGGAGTACGTCGACGTCGTGCGGACGATCCTGAAGAGGGACGGGACGTTCTTCGGCGTCTTCTACAACCACGGCGCGGAGGGCGGGCCGCCGTTCACGGTGGACCGGCGCCGCGTGCGCGCCCTGTTCGGCCCGCACTTTGACATCCACCGCCTGGATGTCGCCGAGGGCTCCTTCGAGAACCGCGCGGGCAAGGAGCTGCTCGCGCACTTCACCCTGAAGTCCCCCCTGGCGTAGATCGATGAACGCGCAGGTCGCCGAATTCCGACCGGACGGGTTCGAGGTGATCGAGAAGATCGGCGCCGGCGGGATGGGCGTCGTCTACAAGGCGCGCTCGCTCGACCTGGGGCGCACCGTCGCCATCAAGACCCTCCCCCCGTGGAGCGTCGCGGACGACGCCGACAGCCGCCGCTTCGTGCGCGAAGCCCAGGCCATCGCGCGCCTGAACCACAGGAACATCGTCCAGATCCACGAGCTGAAGACGAACGGGACGGTCCCCTACTTCGTCATGGAGTACGTCCCGGGGACCGACCTGCGCCAGGCCGCGAACCTCCTCGACTTCCGCGGGCGCGCGCAGCTCATGGAGCGCGTCGCGCGCGCCGTCCACTTCGCCCACATGAACGGCGTCATCCATCGCGACCTCAAGCCCTCCAACATCCTCGTCGGGGCCGACCACGAACCCAAGCTCCTCGACTTCGGCCTCGCCATGCGCGTCGACCCGGGCGAGACCCGCCTGACCCAGGGGAGCGCGCTCGTCGGGACGCCGCACTACGTCTCCCCCGAGCAGGCCCGCGGAACGCGCGACCTCGGACCCGCAAGCGACGTCTACTCCCTCGGGACCGTCTTCTTCGAGATCCTCACGGGCCGCGTCCCGTTCGAGGGGAACGACTTCCTCGAGATACTCGATCGGATTCGCGGCGACAATCCGCCCTTCCCGCGCGACGTCGACCCCGCCATCCCCGAGCCGCTCCAGCGGATCTGCCTGAAGGCCCTCGAGAAGCCGGCCACGCAGCGGTACGCGAGCGCCCTCGCCTTCGCCGAGGACCTGTGCCGCTTCCTCGAGGGCCGGAGCGTCGTCGCCAGGCCCACGCTCTACGACAACCTCCTCGTCGGACGCGTCCAGGGGCACCTCGAGGACGTCGACCGCTGGAGAGGCGAGAACTTGATCACGTCGCGGGAGCGGGACCGCCTGGTGTGCGTCTACGAGCCGCTCCTCGCCGTCGGGCCCGAGTGGATCGGCGAGAGCCGGCGGATCCGCCTGCCCGAGGTCCTGCTCCACCTCGGAGGGTGGCTCCACCTGATCGCCGCGATCGTGTGGCTCTCGTTCTTCTGGGGCACGCTCGGCCGGGTAGAGCGGCTGGCGTGCACGGCGGGGCCGATGACGGTCCTCGTCGCGACGGGCTCGTGGTTCTGGGCACGGAGGAAGGAGCGCGTCGCCGTGGCGTTCCTCCTGACGGGGTCGGCGCTCCTGCCGCTCGCCGCGGTCGTGTGGCTCTCCGAGTTTGGCGCCCTCGCAAACGCGCAGGAGGGCCTCGAGCTCCTCCGCGACGGCCCCTTCACGAACGCCCAGCTCCTCGCGGGGGCGGCTGTCGCGCTCGTCGGGTTCCTCGTCGGCGCGCGGGCGACGCGCGTCGCGGGATTCGCGTACCTCTCGACGGCGGCGCTCGCGGCACTGCACGTCGCGGTGCTGCTCCGACTGGGCCTCCTGCGCTGGGTGGAGGACGAACGGTTCGCGCTGGCCGCGCTCCTGATCCTGCCGCTTTCGCTTGTCGCCACGTCGCTCGGCAGGTGGCTCGACACTCGCTGGGGCGGACGCCACGCGCAGCCGTTCTATGCGCTCGGCACGGCGAGCCTCGTCGCCGCGCTGACGTGCGTCGCCTGGTATGGGCCGCACGACTGGATGGGGAAGGACGACGACGCTGAGGAGATCGCGCAGAGGACGTGGCTGATCGGGAACGGCGTCATCTACTACTTCGCGGCGTGGCTGTTCGAACGACGTGGGACGCCTCTCCTGAGGTGGTTCGCGATGCCGCTGTACCTCGCCACGCCGATCAGCGTCCTCCTTCCGCTCCACCTCATGGAACAGCAGGGGATCTCGTTCACCGTGGGCGCGCAGGCCGTGTATCTCTCGGAGGTCCTGCTCCCGATCGCGTGTCTCGGGTTCGTGCTGCTCGCGATCCCGCTCCAGCTCAAGACGTTCTTCTACTCCGGTCTCCTCTACCTCGCGATCGCCGTACAGCGCTTGACGGCCTTGCACTTCGAGCAGGCCCGTGCGTGGCCGATCGCCCTCCTCGTCCTCGGCGGCAGCGTGATGATCCTCGGGATCGTCGCCGAGCGGATCCGCGCGAGGCACTTTCCCGATCGCGGCGCTGCGCCTGACCGCGCCTAGCGTTACGGCGATCTCGCGGATTTCGGAATTCCCCGCGAACCATTCTCCGCGGACGGAGTTTCCAGAGCCTGTCCTCAGGAAAGTCTGTCGGAGTAGGAAGCCTTCGATGTTGCTATCGATTTCACAACCCGTAGCCGAGCGAGAGAGCCTGACCAGGCGCATGCGGACGTGGTGCGTCCATCGCCTGTCCGCAAAGGCGAACGGTACGTTCGCCTCGCTCGAACCGCGACAGGGGTATCCCGATCGCGGGCGGGGTCTGTGGAGTCGCAAGCTCTGACCGACTGACGAGCCTGACTTTCCGCAGACCCCGGGGTTCGAGAGACCCTGGGGTTTTTTGTTGTCCCCCCACCGTCTCTCCGCCCCCCGATTCGCGCGGGCAGGGTGTGACAGCCGCATTGCTGCTTCCCATGCAGCCGGACCGGGTGCGACTCCCGGTGCCCGCTTTGTTCCGGGCCGCTCTTTCCAGCGAAAGAACGCGTCTCCAAAACGCGTGAGCGAGGGGCAGCACCTCGGCGACCCGCTTGTTTGTGCGGCCATCGTATACGGGCGCGTACGCGACCTTGCCAGGGTCGAGGGCGGAGTTCGAGTCTCCGTGGCCGCTTATCGAGGCGTGGCCTAAGTGAGCAAGGCGCCTGTTTCGGGAACAGGAGATTGCGGGTGCGAGTCCCGCCGCTTCGACTGCCCGGCGCGTAGGTCAACAGCAGACCGTCCGTTCGACGTGCGGAAGACGGAGGTGCGACTCCTCCCGTGCCGATTTCGCCACTGGGCCCCCGTGGGAGGGGGACCTGGCCCGTATCCAGGACGCTTGGGGTTCGAATCCCCTCGGTGGCTTGCCTTGCGGTGTGGTGACAACGAGAACACGCCCGGCCGTTAACCGGGAGATGGAGGTTTGAATCCTCCCGCCGCAGCCAATTGTGTGGAGGTCCTGTTCGGGGGCGTTCGGCTATCGGCAGGCCCCCTGGTTTTCAGCCAGGAGAGAGGAGTTCGATTCTCCTACGCCCTATCTCGGCGCCATGGAGTAACAGCAACTCGCCGCCCCCTCAAGGCGGAGATTGCGGGTGCGAGTCCCGCTGGCGTCATCGCAGGCTCCTGTAGGTCAACGGCAAGACGGCCTCCCTCTTAAGGAGGAGATGGGGGTTCGAATCCTCCCAGGAGCATTTGGAAAGGAAACGGCCATGTTCCGCTGGATCTTCGGGGACGGTTCCTGGTTCGTGCTGGCGAACGAGGCGTGGCGCGAGGCGATCGTGTGGCGCCTGCAGCGCGACGCCGAGAGGCTCCGCCTCTTCGACGAGGGGTTCGTCCGCGCCGTGGAGGACCATTGGGAGCGGAAGACGCTCCCGGGTCGCTGGGGCGAGGAGGAGCCGTGGGAGGAGATGTTCGCCACGCGGGCCGCGCTGGCCGAGGAGGTCGTCCGGCGGCTCGTGGCGCCGGTCCTCCTGGGGCTCGCGCTGAAGGCCGAGCACGCCGCGTCCCGGCGTGCCCCGGTCCAGGCGACCGTCCCGCGGGGGGAGACGAATATCAGGCTCCGAGGTCGAAGCTGACGAGACGCCGCCCTGTCACGGCGGAGGAAGTGGGTGCGAGTCCCATCGGAGCCGCTACGGAGGTCTGGTGATCGCGGTCGACACGTCCCGCTGAAGACGGGAAGAGCCCGGTTCAACCCCGGGGGCCTCCATCTTGAGGAGAAAGGAGATCGACGACGCGTTGGTAGGCACGTAGAGGGCGTGCGCGGTTTGTAAAACCGATGCCCATGGTCCCGTGAGTGCGACTCTCACCCAACGCATACTGGGCCCGTCGTCCAACAGGAAGACGCTGGTTTCGCATACCGGAAATGCGGGTGCAACTCCCGCCGGGTCCATACGAACTGCGGGGTGGACTGGAGCGGTTCCAGCACGGCCTCATAAGCCGTCGACGGGGGTTCAACTCCCTCCCTCGCAATTGACAATCTGGCCGTGCCCGCCTGGTTCAATAGCAGAACGCCAGGCCCACATCCTGGAGACGGTCGTGCAATTCGGCCGGCGGGCATCTTCGCTCTCGTGGGGAAACTGGTATACCCACCGCGCTCAGAACGCGGCGCCCTCCGGGCATGCAGGTTCGACTCCTGCCGGGAGCATCTTCGGGGATGTGGCGGAACTGGTAGACGCGCAAGATCGAGGGTCTTGTGTCAGCAATGGCGTGGAGGTCCGAATCCTCTCATCCCCATGTCGTGTCCGTGTTGAAACAGACGATCATGCGAGGCTACGAACCTCGCGTTGGGGGTGCAAATCCTCCCGGACACATGTTTCTCCCTCGTAGCTCAACGGACCAGAGCGTCGGTTTCCGGAACCGATGATGGAGGTTCGATTCCTCCCGGGGGAACTTTCGCAGTCTGCCTCCGTGGTGAAACGGACGATCATCGGGCGGTCCTAACGCCTGGTTCCCGGTTCGAGTCCGGGCGGGGGCTTTCGAGGTGACGACCATGTCGACCATGCTCGACCGGCGGGCGCTGGTCCTGAACCGGAGCTGGGTCGCGATCGACACGGCGACGGTGCGGAAGGCGCTCTGCTGGGTCTACCAGGGCCTGGCGAGGGCCGTGGATACGGTGTCGTTCGAGCTGCACGACTTCGAGTCGTGGGCGACGAGCGGCGCCCACCCGCGGGGCCTCGCGGTGCGCACGGTGGCGTACGCGGTGCCGGTTCCCGAGGTGATCCTCCTCACGCTCTACGGCGAGGTGCCGAGGCGCGAGGTGGTCTTCACGCGGAGGAACCTGTTCCGTCGGGATCGCTTCACGTGCCAGTACTGCGGCGTGCAGCCGGGGTCGGAGGAGCTCACGATCGACCACGTCCTGCCCCGGTCGAAGGGGGGGAAGTCGACGTGGGACAACTGCGTCCTCGCGTGCGTGCCGTGCAACAAGAGGAAGGCGGACCGCCTGCCCGAGAGGGCGGGCATGACGCTGCGCCGGCGGCCGATCCATCCGGCGTGGTCGCCGACGATCGCCTTCCGCGGCCCTGACCGGCCCGAGAGCTGGGACCACTTCGTGGCCGGCGGGGTCGGTGAGGGGGAGAGGGCGTAATCACGGGGGAGGCGCTCGCGCGCCTCCCCCACCGACTCGGGGGTGGTGCAACGGCAGCATGGGAGGCTTTGAACCTCTGGATCCAGGTTCGAGTCCTGGCCCCCGAACGCGCGGGTAGTTCAAGAGCAGAACACCGCCTTGATAAGGCGGAAATGGGGGTGCGAATCCCTCCCGGCGCATCGATCCATGGAAGGGCTGAGCATCGGCGGGCTCACCTGTCTCGAAAACAGGGGTCCTTCGGGACCTGGGGGTTCGACTCCCTCTCCTTCCGCTTGCCGATCGTGCTCGTGCTCGTGCTCGACGGCCGGCGTCGGGGACGAGCACGAGATCGAGCACGAGTACGAGCACGAGTACGAGCACGATTCGGAAGAGAGACGGATAGTCAGCTTGCCGTGCCTGTCTGCTAAACAGGTCCCGGGCTTCTGGGATGCGGGGGCAGCACCCGCCTCTTCCGCTCCTGGTCGCGTGGCCGAGGATCGAGGCGTCCGCCTGCAAAGCGGACCACGTCGGTGAGAGTCCGACCGCGACCTTTTCGATGGTGATCGTGGTGTAGCGGCAGCACAGGAGTGTGTGGAGCTCCGGGCACGGGTTCAATCCCCGTCGATCACCCTTTCGGAGTGTTACAGATGCGGCGACGCGGCGGCCCGACCTGATCGCCTCCCCTCGCGGGAGGCGCGAAGGACCTGCGGGGGGCATTTCGGGAAGTGAACGGCTCTCCCTTCTCGGCCCACACGCGGAAGGCCGCCATCGAGCCGTGGAGGAGGTGACGATGTACCATTGAATCGAAGACCAGCCCCGCGACGCGGGGCGTTGCTGCGCAGGAAGGCGCCGGCGGTCGCCCCGCCGGCGCCGATCCCGGAAAGGGGCTTGTCAATTCCGGCCCGGGCGGTAGGATAGTGGGCTTTCCTGCAGCCTGAGAGGAGTTCTGACGTGGTCCCACAGCGACGGAAGACTCGGGCCGTTTGGGTCGGGAATGTGAAGGTGGGCGACTACGCCCCCATCGTCGTGCAGTCGATGTGCGACACGCACACGGCCGACATCGACGCTACCGTCAAGCAGATCCACGAGTTGGAACAATCCGGCTGCAACGTCATCCGCGTCGCCGTCGACACGAAGCGCGAGGTCGAGGCGGTCAAGGAGATCAAGAAGCAGATCAAGATCCCCCTCATCGCCGACATCCAGTTCAACTACCGCATGGCCCTCGAGGTGGCCCCCTTCGTCGACAAGGTCCGCGTCAACCCGGGCCACTTCAACCACGTCGAGAAGGAGAAGCCGCTCGAGAAGAAGATGGACGAGCTCGTCGCCGTGCTCAAGGAGCACCGCAAGCCCGTCCGCGTCGGCGTGAACAACGGATCGCTCGAGGACGGCTTCAAGCAGAAGTACGGCCTGACGCCCAAGGCGATGGTCGAGTCGGCGCTCTGGTACGTCGACATGTTCGAGAAGCGCGGCTTCGCCGACGTCATCGTCAGCCTGAAGGACAGCCACCTCGACGCGGCCGTCGAGGCGTACAAGGCGTTCGCGGAGCGCTCCTCGTGCCCGCTCCACCTCGGGGTCACCGAGGCGGGACCGACGGCCGAGGGGGTCGTCAAGTCGACGATCGCCATGTCCGACCTGATTCGGAGTGGGGTCGGCGACACGATCCGCATCAGCCTGACGACGAACGACAAGACCGAGGAGGTCCGCGCGGGACACGCCCTGCTGCAGGCGCTCGGCGTCGCCGCGCAGGCGCGCTACTTCGTCTCCTGCCCGAGCTGCTCGCGGGTTGAGAGCAGGAAGTTCCAGGACCTCGCGAAGGTCGTCGACGCGATCACGCGCACGATCCAGGAACCGGTCACGATCGCCGTCATGGGCTGCAGCGTGAACGGCCCCGGGGAGAGCGAGGACGCCGACGTCGGCGTCTGGTGCGGCGCCACGAACGTCCGCCTCGTCGTGCAGGCGAAGGAGATCGGCTTCTGGTCGTACGACCGCATCATCCCGCCGCTCCTCGACGCGGTGAACTCCGTGGTCGAGAAGAAGTACGGGAAGCGGTACGACTTCCCGATCCCCACGACCGGCGAGTTCGCCCCGCCCCCCGCGTTGGCGCCCCGCGGCGTGTAGGCCTTCTGCTCTCGGGATCCTACCGGCGCGAGAGCCGCACGCCGTCGTAGTGGACGCGGTTTTCGAACCGACCCGTGGCATTGCTCCAGAGATTCTCGCACTCCAGCGAGATCCAGAACGCCTCCTCCCGCCACTTCGGTTCGGCGGCGATGGTGAACGCCGCCAGGTCCGCCGTCCAATCGACACCCGCCCCGCGGACCCACGCCCGCACGTATCGGTTGGAGTCGTAGTCGACCTCCAGCGCGACGTGATACCACTCTCCCGCCACGAGGGGCAGCGCAAGGAACGGACTCCAGTGGGCGACGCCCGGCGCGGCCTCGGTCCAGATCGCCCACGTCCCCGGCTCGGGAGCCCACGGGGTCGACTGGTACTGGAGGCCCGCGGTGAAGGTGCGGGAGTCGCCCGGAGAGAGCTGTCGGGTGTTCTGCACACTGAACTCCGGGCCGGTCTGACCCGTCAGGGCCGTCGAGGCGTCGATCCTCGCGTAGAACTCGTACCGCCAGGTCCCGCGCTGTCCTGAGGTCGAGTGCTTCATGCCCGCGATGACGTGGTTGCTCTTCGCGGCCAGGGCCTGGTTGGCCCATAGACGGAGGCCCAGGCCCCCGTCCAGGGCAGCCTCGGGGGCGCGCGCCAGGTCCGCGATCCCGTCTCCGTAGCAGTGGCTGTTGCCTCCGACGATCTCCTCGAAGAGCGTCCAGCCGCGGTCCGTCTCGAAGTCGTCTTCGAAGCAGGGGGAGAAGGACGTCCGCTCGCTCGAGAAGGACCCGCGACCGGGCCAGGTCGCGCCCGACCGGGCGTTGACCTCGCGCCACCCTGCCTGCACCCAGGCGAGGTGCCTCGAGCCGCCGAGCCGTCCCTCGCGGCACTCGAGGAGGCCCCGGCCGCCTGCGCCGAGCCCCCAGAGCTGCACCGGGGCACGCTCGTCCGCTGAGTCCTGGAGGGAGGGGTGGACCTCGCCGTTCGCCGCGTTGTACTCGGGCCAGGGGAGGTGGAGCCACTCCGCGTGGCGTCCGTCCCCGCGAAGGACCTCGACCCAGCCGCCGTTTCGCGGGTGGGGTCCGAGTCCCAGGAGGATCTCGGCCCGTCCATCCCCGTCGAGGTCGCCGGCGGCAGGATGCGTCTGGCCGTCGAGGCCGATGCAGTACTCGTGAAAGTGGGAGCGGATCCAGCCGCGGAACGCGAATCGCGCGGCGGCGTCGCCGAAGACCGCCAGCCAGCCTCCGTTCCCCGCATACGGCCCCAACCCGACGATGACCTCGGCGCGTCCGTCGTCGTCGAGGTCGCCGCAGGTCGGTCGCGTCTCGCCGTTGCCGCGCGCATAGGACGCCCAGGGGAGGCGAAGCCACGCGCGAGGCCGCAGCGCCCCGTCGAGCACGCAGAGCACCCCGGCGCCTCCCTGGCCCAGTCCAAGGATGACCTCGTCACGACCGTCCCCGTCGAGGTCGCCGCAGGCCGGCAGCGTCTCGCCGTTCGATGTGCCGTACGCGGACCACTGCAGGCGGGCCCACGCGCGGTGCTCGTATCCCCGCTCCGAGCGGGCGATGACGCGAATCCACCCTCCTCTCCCCGGGTAGGGGCCGAACCCGATGACGTACTCATCGCGGCCGTCGCCGTCGAGGTCGCCCGGGGCGACCCGGGTCGGGCCGGAGTCGAGGGCGTAGGCCGACCAGCCGCAGGGCAGCCACGCCACGTGAGCGAACCCGGAGGTCCCCCACTCGAGGACCTGCGACCACGACCCCGCCCCGCGGTCGAACCCGATCGGAGTCCTCGGCCCCTCCGCGATCGCATGCGACGCAGCGATCGCCAGGAGGGCGGCGAGGAAGGGCCGGCGCGGGTGGCGTCCGATGGTCATGCCCTACTCAGCCTTGACCAGCGACTCGGACTCCTGCTGGAACGAGTCGACGCGCCAGCCCGCCTCCGTCTGCACCATGACGGCGACCTGCTTGTAGCGCACGGTCGGCGGACCCACGGGGGCCAGGCCCGAACCCCGGCGGCAGTCGACGTTGACCGTGAGCGTCACCTGCTTCCCGTCGGACGAGGCGACCTCGGACACGATGGTCCGCGACACCTGACCGACCACCACGCGGGACGAGCCGAAGTGCGCGTGCATGACCTTCTCGCTCTCGACCACCGCAATGGCGCTCTCGCCGACCGCCAGGTTCGCGGCGTCGTTGTGCCGGTCCTCGAGCAGGGCGTCGGAGTACTTCTCGTAGCCCTGAAAGGCCTCGGACTGCTTCTTGCCGATGCACGCCCATCCGCCGTAGCCGGCTGCACCGATGAGGATGACGATCGCGAGCTTGCCCATGGTGAAACTCCCCCCTTGCGGGAATGACGGCCTTCCGCGGCGGGTGGGGAGACGAGGTCTCGGCGCGGTGAGAAACGGGAGGACGTGCTCCCGGAGACCCCTAGCCAGGTGGGGGGCGCCATTGAATCAGCGCTCGACGGGAAGTATAGCCCGCGCCGCCCGGCGCATGGCCGGGAATTCCGGAATTCGCGCGGTCACTTCCTGTCGGCGTCGGCCAGGAAGGCCCTCGTCGTGGCATGCTGCGGGGCGCCAAAGACTTGCGCAGGGGGCCCGTGCTCCACGTCATGGCCGTAGGCAAAGACGTGGACCGAGGTCGCCACGTTCCGCGCGACTGCGCGGCGGATCGTGATGCCGGAGTCTCATCGAAGGTACAGCTTCAAATCCCCCTGCTTGAGCGGCCCTCGCCGCGTGGGCGCACGTCGCGAGGAGGAGGAGGTCGCCGGCCGCGAGGCTCCGCTCGGCGTGGAGGGCGCTCCTCAGGAATGGAAGTTGGATACGGCGTAGGACGGGGACGCCCGAAACCGCGCCAACGACAGGCGATGCTACCCTGCCGCCTGCGCCGATCACAAGCTCAAGTGGCCCAGCAGGCACGGGACTCCGTTCGGGCGTGGTCTGGACACAGCGTCCCCGGCCCGCTTCGCGGGCACCCCGCCCCGACGCCGGTGTCGGGCGCAAGTCGCCAACGCGAATCCCACTTCGCCGCGATCGTCGCCGGCAAGGGAGCAGGCTCATTGCTGGGACGATGTGAACGACCCCTGGCCTCCCCTGGTCCTTGCGACGGACAGCGGGCGAACGTACCATGTGCCCTCGCAGCTCGCCGCCCGCGCAGGTCACCTCAGCGGTCCGCGAGGCCGCATCGCGCAACGGACACGTGGGCTTCCGCGTCGCGATGCCGACGACGTAGCCTGCATCGAGGGAACCACGCATCCTCTGATGGACTGGGGCCTCGCGCCCAACTGTCGCGGGTCGTCCTCAACGAGACACGAGCGCGGGAGAACGCTACGGGACGCAGGCAGACGTTCGAGAAGGGGAAGGGCTGCAGGTAGTGGAGCACTGGCCGTGATCCGCTGGATCGAGCGCGCCGACGCGTATCGCCTGAGCGTGAACCGCATGGAGGACGGGCTGGCCTCCGCGATGCTCGGCCTGGGGCTGGTGCTCATCGGCCTGTCCGAACGCTCGTGTTCCGCCTGGCTGATCGTCGCACCCGTCTTCCTCGTCCGCGCCATGGTCCTCCTTTCGCAGCGCGCCTGGGTCGACGTGCCGCTGCGGGGCGGCCTCCTCCGATGGCAAGGGCGCTGGATGGACGCCCCCTGCGAACCGGTCGCGGTCAGCCGCTTCGACGTCGAGGTCGCCCCCTCCCGGAGTCCCAGGTTCACGAGGTTCGTCCTCGTCGCGATCCTCCAGGACGGTCGGCACATCCATCCCTTCGGTGGCACGAGTGCCGGTGATCCGCGCATCATCGATCGGATCGAGAAGCAACTGAACGAAGCGCTGGGCATCTCTCCGGAGGAGGAGCGCCGCTCCGCCGCGCCCGAGATTATCGCGGCGTGGCGCGGCTCGGCGTGGTCGGCCACGTGGACGCCCATCGTGGCGGTGGTGATCCTCTGGCGATGAGCCCGAGGCCCGCAGCGACGTCTTTCCTCACGAGACACCTCCCACTCCGTCGGTCATCGGCGAATTCGGTGAACGGTCGCGCCGGGGCGCAGGTCCGTTATCCGACCAGGTCCGTGGCGAGGCCCACGCCGCGACGGCAGGCCTCCTGGTAGACGACCCGCGCGAGGGAGAGGTCCTGGACCGCGAGACCGGTCGAGTCAAAGACCGTGATCTCGTCTCCGCGCCGACCGGGCTTCTTCCCCACGACGACCTCGCCGAGCGTGCCCTCGATCTGCTCGCGGCGATACTCCCCGCGGTGGAGCGGGACGTTGACCTCACCGCTCTCGGTCGCCTGCGCCATGTCGTCCAGGAAGACCCGCGCGTCCTTGAGGACCTGCGCCTCCAGCTCCTGCTTGCCCGGCGCGTCCGCGCCGATCGCGTTGATGTGGGCCCCGCTCCGCACCCACGCACGCCGCACGACGGGGGACCGCGACGGTGTCGTCGTGCACACGATGTCGCAGCCTGCGGCCTCCTCGACGGTCGCGACCCGGGCCCCGGTCTCCCTGGCGAATCGCTCAGCGGCCTCGCGAGAGGCGTCCGCGGCCAGGACGAGGGGGACCTCGTACATCGCTCGGTGCGCGGCCAGGAGCACTCGGGCCTGCACGCCGCAGCCGACCAGGCCGAGGGAGCGGGGCGGCCGCGCGCCGAGGAGCTTCGACGCCACGCCCGCCGCCGCGCCGGTGCGGAACGCCGTCAACAGCGTGCCGTCCATCACGGCGAGCGGCGCCGCCGTCACGGCATCGCTGAGGACGTAGACCCCCAGGACCGCGGGGAGCTCATGCCGCTTCGGGTTCTCCGGATGCGAATTGACCCATTTCACCCCCGCAGAGCCCTCCATGTACGAGGGCATCGCGCGGAAGTCCCCCGCGTGCTGCGGCAGCGGGAGATACACCTTCGGGGGCATCAATGCCTCGCCACGCCCGTGGACGGCGAAGGCGTGCTCCACAGCGGAGAGGGCCATCTCCATCGTGAGGAGCTTCTCGAGGTCCGCGCGGGTCAGGATCAGCGTCTTCATGGGTGCTCCCGGGGCGGGGGAGACGAGGATTCTAACCGCCGAAAGCGGTTCCTGCGACGAGTACAGCAGGGCCGCCCCAAGAGATCGAGCTTCGGGACCTTCACGATCGCGCAGGGCGGAGGGGCGCCGCGCCGGCCCGCAAGCGGGCGCCCCGCGAGCCGCCTCGGGCGCACGCTCCCTCGCCGTCTACCCCCTCGGCTTCGAGGCCCCCGACGACGTGGAGCGCAACCCGGACCTCACGCGGTCACTTCTTGTCGGCGTCGGCCAGGAAGGCCCTCGTCGTGGCATGCTGCGGGGCGCCAAAGACTTGCGCAGGGGGCCCGTGCTCGACGTCATAGCCGTCGGCGAAGACGTGGACTGAGGTCGCCACGTTCCGAGCGAAGCCCATCGCGTGCGTGACGACGATCATCGTCTGGCCGGCCTTCGCCAGGTCCGTGATGACCTCCAGGACCTCCTGGGTCATCACGGGGTCGAGCGCGCTCGTCGGCTCGTCGAACAGGATCGCCTCCGGCTCCATCGCGAGAGCCCTCGCGATCGCCACGCGCTGCTGCTGTCCGCCGGAGAGCTGCCTGGGCAACGAATCGAACTTCTGCCCCAGCCCGACCCGCTTGAGCAGCTCCCTCCCCTTCGCCTCCGCCTCGGCGCGCGGCTTGCCGAGCACCTGGATGGGCGCCTCGGTCACGTTCTCGAGCGCCGTCAGGTGCGGGAAGAGGTTGAACTGCTGGAAGACGAACCCCACGCGGCGGCGGACCCTCTGCAGGAGCTGCGCGTCGTGCCGCGGGTGAGTCGCCGGCGTGAGCGAGAGGTCGCCCACGTGGACGCTCCCCCCCTGGAAGGTATCGAGCCCGTTGATGCACCGCAGGAACGTGCTCTTTCCCCCGCCCGAGGGACCGATCACCGCGGCGACCTCCCCGGTCCGCACCTCGAAGGTGATTCCCCTGAGCACCTCCAGGGGCCCATGCCTCTTGACCAGCCCATTCGTCCGGATCATGCGTGCTGCTCCCGCGCCAGGCGAAGCTCGAGCTTCCTCGACAGGATCGAGAGCGGATAACTCATGAGGAGGTAGAGGACGGCCGTCATCCCCATCAGCTCGATCGTCGCCTGCGTGCTCTGGGAGAGGACCGAGAACCGCTTCGTCAGCTCGATGATCGTGACGACCGAGCAGACGCTCGTGTCCTTGAAGAGCGCGATGAAGTCGTTCATCACGGGCGGGATCACGATGCGGAAGGCCTGGGGCACGATGATGCGGCGCAGCGCGAGCGGCCGGGACATCCCGAGCGACAGGGCGGCCTCCATCTGGCCCGGCGGGATCGCCTGCAGCCCCGCGCGGTAGATCTCCGACTCATACGCGGAGTAGTTGATCGCAAGGCCGATGATCGCGGTCCAGAACGCCGGGACCTGGATGCCGACCTCCGGCAGGAAGAAGAACACGAAGTAGAGCTGGAGCATCACCGGCGTGCCGCGGAGGAACTCCACGTACCAGGCGAGCGGGTACTTGAGCCAGCCGGGGCCGTAGAGCCGCCCCACCGCGATCAGGAGTCCGATCAAGACAGCCGCGGGGAACGACAGGGCCGACAGGATCACGGTCATCCCGGCCGACTGCAGCATGATCCAGCCATACCGGCGGACGACTTCCCAGCCGCGCGGCCTCTCGCCGACCTGGCCGCCCTCCTCCTGGACGTCCGGCTGGTCGACGTACCCGTACAGCCTGGCGAGCTTCAACTGCGCGGGGTCCCAGATCCCGTACTTGCGGTAGATCCGCTTCAGCGTCCCGTCCCGCGCGCTACGGACGATCGCGTCGTTCAGCGCCGAGACGAGCGCCGTCTCCCCCTTCCGCGCGAGGATCACGTAGTACCCCGGACCGACCGGCGCCCCGATCTCGCGAAGGCCAGGGAACCTGGGCCCGTAGAAGGCGGCGATCGGCGTGTCCTGAAGGGTCGCGTCGAGCTTGGTCGTTTCGACCTCGCGCATCGCGTCGGTGTTTCCGTTGTAGTGGATCAGCTCGATCCGGTCGCCGAGGTTCTCCACGAGGTACTTCTCGGCCGCGGACTCCGTCAGGACGCCGACGCGGCGCTTCCTTCCGGCGACGGGCTTCCCGAGGTCCTCCCAGGTCGCGAGCGTAGCGTCGTCCTTCCTCGCCAGGAGCTGCAAGCCGTACTCGAAGTACGGGATCGAGGCCTCGAAGGACGTCGCGCGCTCGGGGGACCACTCGTAGCCGTTCAGCACCACGTCGACTTTCGAGGCGCGGAGCACTTCCAGGAGCGTCGCCCAGTCCGCCGTGGAGAGCGTCGCCTTAACACCGATGCGCTTCGCGAGCACGTCGGCGAGCTCGACCTCGAACCCGGTCTGGCTCGAGGGGTCGTCGTCGCGCGGGTAGACGTAGGGCCCTCCGCCCTCCGGATCGGCCCCCCACACGAGCTCGCCATGCGAGCGCACGTCTGCGAGGGTGTCGGCGGAGAGGGCCGAGGCGAGGCAGAGGAGGAGGAGCGTGGCGCGCATTACTGCGTGTTCCATCCCTCTGCGCTGGGGTCGGGGCCGGGGTACCCCTGCACGGGGTCGCCCCCGGTGTTCTTCCACCAGGGGATCCCCTCCTCGTTGATGACGAACGTGCGGGTCCCGGTCGACTGGTACTCCTCGGGGTAGGCGCAGATCGCGAACCGCTCCATGTTCTCGGCGGCCAGCCCGTCCCCATTCAGGTCCTGGGCGAGCGGCTTCCCGTCGACGTCCCGCTCGACCATGACGAACCAGTAGCCGTAGTGAGGTTGCGGCTTCGAGTCCTTGAACGAGCCGGGATAGCGTGGGAAGCCGACCGGGTCGGCCTGGGCGAGCTGGATGTCGATGGCCTGCATCGCCTCCGTTGACCCCTTCGGGCGATGCGCGAAGAGCCCGGCGACGTCGCGCGTCCAGAAGGCGTTCATCTCGTCGCAGTCACGATCGTCGCACCTCAGGACCTCCATGTGCACCGCGAGGTTCTTGAGCGTGGTCATCGCCTGCATCTCGTTGTCGACCATCTTCTGCTTCGCGAACCCTGAGGGTCCGCCCTCGGGGAGCATCCTGCTGATGAGCGGCCAGCACGCGGCGACGACGACCACCGTGACCACGGCCAATATGCCCGCGAGGACTCCCGGCCGGCGGCACACCCGGTCCCACCACTTCGCGAACGCCGAGGGGGCCTTCGCGAGGACCTTCTGCCCGAGGAGGATCCGATCGAGGTCCTCCTTCATGGCCTGGATGCTCTGGTACCGCCCCGCGGGGCTCTTGTCGAGCGCCCTCAGGCAGACCACCTCGACGTCCTGCGGGATCTCAGGGACCTTCTTCCTCGGCGCGGCGGGCTCGTTGTACACGACCGAGAACGCCGTCTGCATGGCACTCGGGCCCGAGTGCGGGGGCTCTCCCGTGAGCAGCTCGTACATCACCGCGCCGAGGCCGTACACGTCGGTCCGCGCGTCGATGTGGTCGACGTCCCCCTTCGCCTGCTCCGGGGCCATGTACGCGGGCGTCCCGAGGAGCATCCCGCTCTCGGTCAGGCGCGTCTCCCAGCTCTTCTTGAGGTCCTGCTCGTCCTCCAGGATCTTCGCGAGGCCGAGGTCGGTGACGTACACCTTCGACGTCTTGCGGTCGACGAGGATGTTCGAGGGCTTCATGTCGCGATGGACGACGCCCTGGGCGTGGGCGTACGACAGGGCCTCCGCGACGTCCCGCACGACCTGGACGGCCCCGAGCGGCGCGAAGCGGCGGCGCTGCTGGATGACGTCGGAAAGGGAGTCCCCGTCGACCAGGTCCATCGTGAAGAACGGCTGCCCGTCGACGTCGCCGACCTCGAGGATCCGCACGATCGAGGGGTGCGAAAGCCTCGCGGCCGCGCGCGCCTCGCGCTCGAAGCGCCGCGCCTGCTGCGGCGAGGCGTTCGCGCCGCCGAGGTGGACCTTGAGGGCCACCTTCCGGTCGAGTTGCGTGTCCTTCGCGCAGTAGACGATCCCCATGCCCCCGCGGCCGAGGACCCGCTCGATCCAGAACCGCCCGAAGCGCGTCCCGGGCTTTGGGACGCCGTCGTCCGCCTCCTCGCCGACCTTCACCGTCGCGGCGAAGGCGTCCGTGACGGTGGGGGGCGACGGGGGCGTCTTCACCACGCTGGACGGCGGCGGCGGCGCGTTGCGGGAGATTGCGGGCGGGAGGGATTCGCCGCGCGCCGCGCGCTCGATCGCGACGGCAAACTCCCCCGCGCTCGCGTACCGCGCCTCGGGCTCCTTCGCCATCGCGCGGAGGATGACGGCCTCGACCGGCTCGGGCAGGTCGGGGCGGATGGTGCGCGGTGGCGGGAATACGCAGCGTGCGACCCGGTCCATGAGCGCCGCGCGCTGGACCGAGCGACTCTCTCCCGTCGGAAGCGCTTCGGCGACGAACGGGTTCTTCCCCGTGGTCATCTCGTAGAGCATCGCCCCGATCGAGAAGACGTCCGACGCGACGCTCACCCTCTGCCGCGCAGCCTGCTCCGGGGCCATGTAGAGCGGCGTCCCGAGGAGCGCCCCGCTCGCCGTGATGGTCGACTCGCCGAGGATCCGCGCCAGTCCGAAGTCGGAGAGGAGAGGCTCGCCCGCGGCGACCAGGATGTTCGAGGGCTTGAGGTCGCGGTGGATCACGCCCTGCTCGTGCGCGTAGTGCAGCGCGCGGGCCAGCTTCGCCGCCCAGTCGAGCGCGCGGGCGAGCGGGATCCCCTCCTGGATGGCGTCCGCGAGCGTCCCTCCCTCCACGAGCCGCATCGCGATGAAGTACAGGTTCCCGGCCTGGCCGCTCCCGTAGACGGGGACGATGTTGGGGTGCTCCAGCCGCGCGGCGACCTCCGCCTCGCGCTGGAACCGCGTGAGCGACTCGTCCGGCGTGAGGAGGCTCGGCTCCAGGACCTTGAGGGCGACGGGGCGGCGGAGGGCGACCTGCGTGGCGCGGAAGACGCGCGCCATGGAGCCCTCCCCGAGGAGGGACTCGACGAGGAAGTCCCCGACCGTCCGCCCGATGAGGTTCGTTCCCATCCGGTCCTAGCCCTTGATGCCCGCGGCGAGGGAGGCGCGGAACCAATCGACGGTCCGGCCGATCCCCTCCCCCAGGGCAACACGGGGAGTATACCCGAAGGCGCGCGCGGCGGAGCCGTCCGCGTGCGAATGGAGGATGTCGCCCGTCCTGGCGGGGGCGTGGACGGGGGGGACGCGGACGCCGACCGCCCGCTCGATCGCGGCGTAGAGCTCGAGCACGGAGGTCCTTGCGCCGCCGCTCACGTTGAAGACCTCGCCGCTCCCGCCGTCCCATCTCGCGGCGCGAAACGTCGCATCCACCATGTCGTCGACGTAGGTGAAATCGCGCGTCTGCGCGCCGTCGCCGTAGATCGTCCCCGGCCTCCCCTGGAGGATCGCGGTCACGAACCGCGGGACGACCGCCGCGTACTCGGACGCCGGGTCCTGCCTCGGGCCGTACACGTTGAAGGGCCTCAGGACGAGGATCGACATCCCGTACGACCGCGCCCAGGCGGACGCGAAGGCCTCCGCGGCGAGCTTGGAGGCGCCGTACGGCGAGATCGGCTGGGGCCGCATCGTCTCGCTCTTGGGCAGCTCCGGGGATTCGCCGTAGACGGACGAGGAGGAGTAGAGCACGAGGCGCTGGACGCCTTGCGCGCGGGCCGCCTCGAGAAGGCGGAAGGTCCCATCGACGATGACCGCGCGGGTCGTCGCGGGGTCGGAGACCGACCGCGTCACGGACGGAACGGCGGCGAGGTGGAGGATCGTGCGGACGCCTCGGACGGCCGACGAAACGGCGGCTGCGTCGCGGAGGTCGCCGCGGATCACCTCGACACGCCCCTCGGTACCGGCGAGGTTCTGCTCGCGGCCGGTGGAGAAGTCGTCGAGGACACGGACGGCGATCCCTTCGCGTGCGCAGCGGTGCGCGAGGTTCGAACCGATGAACCCCGCTCCGCCGGTGATGAGGACGGGCTCACGCATTGGATAAGCGGGCGATGGGACTCGAACCCACAACAGCGAGCTTGGAAAGCTCGAACTCTACCAATTGAGTTACGCCCGCGGGATGGGCAGGGGGGGAGTCGAACCCCCGAAGGCTTGGCCACCAGATTTACAGTCTGGCCCCTTTGGCCACTTGGGTACCTGCCCGACGTTTTCGCGCCAAGCTAGCCGTGGGATTTGAACCCACAACCGCCGGTTTACAAAACCGGAGCTCTGCCGTTGAGCTAGGCTAGCGCGAGGCGCAAGGATACCGCGGCCCCCTACCGGTTGCAAGCATGCCCACCCGGAACCGCCGTGGCGCGCGGGGGTTCGCGCTACTTCACGACGGAGCCGAGGATGCTCTCCTTCTCGGGGACGACGATGTTCACCTCGGTCCCGCTCGTGATGGCGAGCATCATCCCGTTGCTCTCCACGCCGCGGATCTGCGCCGGGGCCATGTTGGCGACGACGATGACCTGGCGTCCAAGCAGCCGCTCGGGCCCCATGAACGGACGGAGCCCCGCCACGATCTGCCGCTCCACGCCGCCGAGGTCGATCTTGAGCACGTACAGCTTGTCCGCGTTCGGGTGGTTCTCCACCGAGAGCACCTTCGCGACGCGGATCTCGAGCTTCTTGAAGTCGTCGTAGCTTACCGGGTCCATCACGTCCTCCTGAAACTCGGCCGCGGCCAATCATTTCCTTGAAAATTGCTCATTGACCATTGACCATTCGCCTCATCCTACCCGCGCGACGAGGGCGCGGTCCAGCGACCGGTACTGGATCGCCTCCGCCACGTGAGCCGCGGAGATCCCCTCCTCCCCCTCCAGGTCCGCGATCGTCCGCGCCACCTTGAGCACCCGGGTGTAGGCCCTTGCCGAGAGGCCCAGGCGGTCCACGGCCGAGTGCAGGATCCCCTCCGCGGCCGCGTCCAGGGCGCACCAGCGGCGCAGGTGCCTCGACTTCATCCGCGCGTTCGTGAAGACCCTCTCCTCGTGGAACCGCTCCCCCTGCACCGCCCGCGCCCGGGCGACCTCCTCGCGCATCGCGTCGGAGCCCCGACCCGTCGACGGCCTCGACAGCTCGCGCATGGCCACCGCGGAGACCGCCACGTGCAGGTCGACGCGGTCGAGGAGCGGCCCGCTGACCTTGGCGCGGTAGCGCTCGATCGTCGGAGGGGGGCACGTGCACGGGTGGCGCGCGTCGCCGAGGTAGCCGCACGGGCAGGGGTTCATCGCCGCGACGAGCATGAACCGCGCGGGGAAGGTCACGGTCGAGTGCGCGCGGCCGATCGTCACGACGCCGTCCTCGAGCGGCTGGCGGAGGACCTCGAGCGTCCTGCGGTGGAACTCGGGCAGCTCGTCCAGGAACAGGACGCCGTTGTGCGCGAGGGAGACCTCGCCGGGGCGCGGATAGCTTCCTCCCCCGACGAGGCCCGCCTCGGAGACCGTGTGGTGGGGCGCGCGGAACGGCCGCGTCCCGAGGAGGGCGGTCCCCGGCGGGAGGAGCCCCGCGACGCTGTGGACGCGCGTTGTCTCGAGCGACTCCTCGAGCGAGAGCGGGGGGAGGATGGTCGGCATGCGACGGGCGAGCATCGTCTTGCCCGAGCCGGGCGGCCCGACCATGAGGACGTTGTGGCCCCCCGCCGCCGCGACGAGGAGGGCGCGCTTGGCCGACTCCTGGCCGTGGACCTCGGAGAAGTCGACGTCGTCGCGCGCCGACTCGCGCATCGCGCGGTCGAGGTCGACGACCACGGGCGAGAGCTCCCCGCCGCCGTTCAGGAAGCACGCCGCCTCGAAGAGCGTGCGGACCGGGACGACATCGAGGCCTCGCACGACGCCGGCCTCCGCGGCGTTCGCCTCCGGCAGGAGCACTCCGCGCATCCCGGCGTCGCGCGCGGCGAGGGCGAGGGACAGCGCGCCTCGCACCGGCCGGACCGTGCCGTCGAGCGCGAGTTCCCCGACGAGGGCGTAGTCGTCGAGGCGATCGGTCGCGACCTGCTTGCTCCCCGCGAGGATCCCGATGGCGATCGGAAGGTCGTGCACGGGGCCCTCCTTGCGCAGGTCGGCCGGCGCGAGGTTCACGGTGATCCGCTGGGAGAGCGGAAAGTCGAACCCTCCCTCGAAGATCGCCGAGCGGACGCGCTCGCGGCTCTCCTTGACGCCCGTGTCGGGGAGGCCGACGACGATGAACATCGGGAACGACCCGCCGACGAAGACCTGGACCTCGATCCGGTGCGCCTCGATCCCGCGGACCGCGGCGCTCCATACGCGGCAAAGCATGGTGCCCTCCTGTCGAAGAACGACAGAGAAGGCTGTTCACGCGGCGTGCCGGCGCCGCGAATTCCGGGGAGGACGGAGGGCGTTACGGGGACGCGGGTTGGGGAATGGCCCGGGCCGGCGCGTGGACGGGGTGGGGTGAATTCCAGCAGCAGCCATCGGCGGCTGCTGGAAAAGGCATCACTTTTTGTCCGGCGGGTGGAGCTCGGCGTTGAGCTGGGCGTTCTCCTCGCGGAGCCGGATGATCTCTTCCTTGTACTGCGAAAGCTTCGCCTTCTGCTCGCGAACGGCGGCCTCGAGCTGGGTCTTCTCGCTGTCGAGCTCGGCGATCTTCGCCTCGCGGCGCTCGATCTTCCCGTCGCGGATGCGGACCTCTTCCTTCAGCTCCGCGATCTGCTTCTCGTACTTCGCGCACTCGTTGTCGAAGATCTTCTTCTGCTCGAAGTACTTGTAGACGATCGAGAAGTCGGCGTACGACATCTGCTCCGCCATCCTACTTCTCCTTCTCGCGACCGGCGTAACCGAGGTTGTTGAGGATGAGCTCCAGCTCCTTCGGCCTCTCCGACACCTTGGAGGCCTCCGTCTGCGTGACCATCCCGTTCGCGATCAGCGCCGCGAGCGACTGGTTCATCGACTGCATCCGGTAGTAGGTGACCGACTTCTCGATGATCTCCTTGATCTCCTTCAGCTCGTTGCGAAGGATCAGCGTCGGGATGGCGCCCTGGTTGACCATGATTTCGAGCGCGGCGGCCCGCCCGCGGCCGGTCTTGAGCGTGATGAGCCTCTGGCACATCACCCCAGCGAGGCAGTCGGCGAGCTGAAGGCGGACCTGCTCCTGCTGGGACGGCGGGAAGGTGTCCAGGATTCGGCTGATCGTCGACGGGGCGTTCCGCGTATGGAGGGTCGCGAAGACGAGATGCCCCGTCTCGGCCGCCGTGATCGCCGTCGCGATCGTCTCGGGGTCGCGCATCTCTCCGAGGAGGATCACGTCGGGGTCCTGCCTCAGGACGTCGCGCAGGCCGTCGGCGAACGTCGGGGTGTCGATCCCGATCTCGCGCTGCGTGATCTCCGCCA